>NZ_JACNMS010000006.1 GCF_020595125.1 Jeotgalibacillus aurantiacus | reverse complement strand
ACATCCGAGAAGCAAGCTTCTCTTCCGTTCGCTCGACTTGCATGTATTAGGCACGCCGCCAGCGTTCGTCCTGAGCCAGGATCAAACTCTCCGTAAAGTGTTTGAAAAGCTCATTGTCTTTTTTATTTGAAAAAGACTTAAAATCTTAAACGTTGACGTTTGGTTGTTTAGTTTTCAAGGTTCAGTGCTTCTTATCGAAGCGCCGCTCTCGTAAGCGACTAGAACATCATAGCATGTTACAGATTAGTTTGTAAAGCGTTTTTCAAATCTTTTTTTCATCTTTTTTCCGGTGATAAAAACCGACTAAAAAAGAGAAAACAAAAAAGCCTTACGGACCGCTATACATATCCCGTTCCCTTTAAGAGAACTTTACTAATCTATCACACCTCCATGAATGTAGTCAATGTCTTAAGAGCAATTCCATTATATAATTTAATTCTGAATATTACAACAACTTTATATAAAAAATATTTCCCTCTATTAGAATGATCTCCCTCAAAAAAGAAAAGCGCCCACTTAGCGGACGCTTTTCAAACAACCTTACTTCACTTCAATAATCCCTTTATCACCACGGCTGATCTTATTCTTCTTCACTTCCACCTTTTCGTTGTTCATCAGATTCGTAAACACGATAGGGGTCATAATAGAAGGAACGCGATCTTTAATGGCAGCCAGATCCACTTCAAGTAGAAGATCTCCGGCTTTCACCAGGTCTCCTTCATTTACATGAACCTTAAAGCCTTCACCGTTCAGCTTTACCGTATCGATACCAAAGTGAATCAGGATTTCCTGACCGTTGTCAGATTCAATTCCGATCGCATGCTTTGTCGGAGATACATTCACGACTTTACCATTCACAGGTGCACGGACAATTCCATCTGAAGGGATGATTGCAAATCCGTCTCCCATCATCTTACCTGAGAACACCTGATCAGGCACTTCTGTAATAGACACTGCTTCACCAGAAATTGGTGCAACAAAATCAGATAAGATTTCAACATCATTGCGGACAGCAGTTGACGTTGTTTCTTCAATCTCTTTTTGTACCTGCTGGTCAGCATCAACTTTCACCGGACGTGGTGTCTTACCGTCCATAATATCTTTCATCTGGTGACGAAGACTGTCTGAACGCGGTCCGAAGATGGCCTGAATGTTGTTTCCAATTTCAAGAACGCCTGATGCGCCAAGACGTTTTAATTCTTTTTTATCTACTTTTGATGGCTCGTTTACCTGAACACGAAGACGCGTGATACAAGCATCAAGGTTGGCAATGTTTGCTGAACCACCCATCGCATCAAGAATATCGTGTGGAAGATCTGATTTAGAAGAAGCAACGCGCTCTTCTCCCTCGTCTTCATCTGTTTCACGGCCTGGTGTAGCCAGGTTGAATTTACGGATTGCAAAACGGAATCCAAAGTAATAGATGACAGCAAATACGAGTCCTACCGGAATCACTAACCACCAGTTTGTCTGAGGGTTTAGTACTCCAAACAGCAGGAAGTCAATGAGACCTCCGGAGAATGTCATCCCGATTTTAACGTCAAGCAGGTGCATTGTTAAGAAAGACAGCCCTGCAAAAACAGTGTGAACCGCAAATAGAAGTGGTGCTACAAACAGGAATGCGAATTCAATTGGCTCTGTAATACCTGTCAGGAAAGAAGTCAGGGCAGCAGAACCCATGATTCCTGCAACAATTTTTTTCTTTTCTTTACGTGCTTCATGATAGATCGCAAGCGCTGCAGCCGGCAGACCAAACATCATAAATGGATATTTACCAGCCATGAACGTTCCGGCTGTCAAATCCTGAACCCCGTCACGAATCTGCGCCTGGAAGATTGAGTTATCACCGCGGACGATCTCTCCCGCAGCGTTTGTATACGTACCAAATTCAAACCAGAACGGCGTATAGAAAATGTGATGAAGACCGAATGGAATCAGTGCACGTTCAATCACACCGAATATAAATGCAGATAGAGCAAGATTTACACTTAGCAGACTGTTTGAGAAGAAGTTTAACCCTTCCTGAACAGGCGGCCAGATTAATAGCATGATCAATCCTAGCAGTACAGCCGAACCCGCTGTTGCGATTGGGACAAATCGTTTACCAGCGAAGAATCCAAGGTATGTCGGAAGCTCGATGTTATAAAAACGGTTGTACATGGCAGCAGCCAGTGCACCGACGATAATCCCGCCGAATACGCCTGATGACAGTGTAGGAATACCAAGAACCAGCGCATAGGCAGGGTCCTCACCGCTCGTCACCGTTTCAAGGTCCAGCCCAAGCGCTGTTCCCATCGTAGCATTCATAATTAAGTAACCAACAATCGCAGCAAGACCGGCTACACCGTCTCCTCCCGCAAGACCGATGGCTACCCCTACAGCAAATAGCAATGGCAGATTATCAAAAACAATACCGCCGGACTGTTCCATGACACTAGCGATCATGACGATCCAGTCACTCGTTAAAAACGGTGCAAGGTCAGTCAGGGTTTCGTTTTGAAGCGCATTACCGAACGCCAGTAGCAAACCGGCTGCCGGTAAAATCGCGACAGGAAGCATCAGTGCTTTCCCGATTTTTTGAAGCTGACCGAAAAACTTCTTGAACATTTTGTTTCCTCCTTTTTTATTCTGCAGCAAACAAAAAAGCATGAGTAAAGAAAAGAACTCCAGTGAGGGTCGTGAGGGTACACGAATCCCAATGGATCATCTATTCCTTACTCATGCCTGATCGTATCAGTAACACGTAAGTGAATTATTTCATTTTGGTTTGAATACGCTGCAGGTGCATCGTTAAATACACGGCTTCTGCATCATAAACAGGTTTTTTTAATGTTTGCTGCATGATTTTTATCAGTTTCCAAGACAGATTGTAGCACAGAGGATATTCTTCTTTCAAGAGTAAAGCGATTTTTTCCGGTTCATCCACTTTTCCTCCTCTGACCACACGCTCAATCGTATAGCGCAAATGCCTGACAAGTCTCATGTAATCAATACTCTCTTTATCCAGCTGGACATCGAACTGCGTTTCAATGAGCTGGATCAGACGTCCGATCAGCTGAGAGTGTGAGTTTACTTCCCGGACATTTTTATTCATCATCGCGCTGTGAATGTGGAGGGCAATAAAACCAACCTCTCCTTCAGGCAGATAAATATGGGCACGTTCATTGATAAGCTGCACAACTTCTTTAGCAATTTCATATTCATACGGATAAAGCGCTTTCGTTTCTAAAAGAAATGGATTGGAGATGGACATCCCTCTCATCAGGCGATTTACCGCAAAAACGATATGGTCCGTCAATGCCACATGAATATGTTCATTTAAAAACGACTGGGTACGCTCACGAATCAGCTCAATGGAAGAGATGACGACCTTTAACAGCTCCTCATCCACATGAGGGAGCAGCTTTTTAAATTGATCCTGCTCCTGCTGGTTTCTCAGCACAAACAGCTTTTCAACCTCTGCTTCACTGATCGTCGACTGAGTTTGACGCTTAAAGCCGATCCCCTTGCCGATCATGACGACTTCCGAATCACCGGTCCCCGCTATCAGCACATTATTATTCAGTACTTTTTTGACTGTGTAGCTCATCTCTTTCACTTCCGTCCATGTCGATTTCGATCCGGTATTCCATTTACCCGCTCAAGCCATTTAAAAAAGGACTGTCCGGTAAACGGAAACAGTCCTTATATGGTATTACGAAAGAAAAATGAAGTAAAGAACAAAGATTACAAACAGCCCATACATGATCGGATGGATCTGTTTTGACTTACCGCTCACGATCATCGTAATCGGATAGAAAATGAAGCCGACTGCGATTCCGGTTGCAATACTGTACGATAATGGCATGGCAATAATCGTCAGAAATGCCGGTACGGCAATTTCAAAACGTGACCAGTCAATTTTACCAAGAGCAGATACCATCAAAACACCAACAATAATAAGTGCCGGCGCTGTTACTGCACTCGTAATGACTTCAAGCAGCGGGAAGAAAAAGATCGAGAGAAGAAATAATCCCGCAGTTACAACAGATGCAAACCCTGATCTTGCACCAGCAGCTACTCCTGATGACGATTCTATATAAGAAGTTGTTGTAGAAGTACCGAGTATCGCTCCAAAAACCGTTGCTGTTGAGTCAGCAAAAAGCGCTTTACTTGCACGCGGAAGCTTATTTTCTTTCATGAGTCCTGCCTGGTTCGCCACTGCAACGAGTGTACCTGCAGTATCAAAGAAATCAACAAACAGGAAAGTCAGCACAACGACAAGGATCTGTATGGTGAATAGTTCAGCCGGATTATTAAAAATCGGGTCCAGTGCTGCACCGAAAGTTGGCGCAATGCTAGGCGCAGGCTCAACAATGCCGCTTGGACGGTCAATCAGTCCAACAATCATTCCGACAATTGCCGTTAATACGATCCCGAAGAAAATACCACCTTTAATTTTGCGGGTCATAAAAATAACGGTAATAAAAATACCAAAAATAGCAAGTAATGTATTAGGATCTGTCAGATCACCAAGCGCCACCATTGTCGCATCGTTTCCAACGATGATGCCCGCATTTTGAAAACCGATAAACGTAATAAAAAGTCCAATTCCGGCTCCTACTGCAAATTTCAGTTCAGCAGGAATAGAGTTAATGATTTTTTCACGAACGCCTGTCACGGTAAGAATCATAAAGATAATTCCAGATAATAAAACCCCTGTTAAAGCTGTTTGCCATGGAATCCCCTGCGTTAAAATAACCGAATAAGCGAAAAACGCATTCAAACCCATTCCCGGTGCAAGAGCGATTGGATATTTCGCAAATACCCCCATCACAAATGAACCGATAGCTGCTGCAAGGGCTGTTGCAACAAAGACAGCGCCATAATCCATACGCAGTGCGTCAGGCAGACCTTCCACATCAGCAAGGGTAAGCGTTAACGGATTAACGACAAGAATATACGCCATTGCCAGAAACGTGGTTAATCCTCCGATAAATTCACGGCGGTAATTCGTGTTTAATTCTTCAAACTGAAAATACTTCTTCAATGCTTTTCCCTCCAGAGATTTCTCCGAAGTATAACGAAAAAACCCTGAACGATGATCGTCGTTCAGGGTTGACTGTAGTGATCGAAGACGCACTTTTCCAGCCCGTCAAAAGCTGAAAAAAGCACATATGAATTCAATCCGCGTAGTCAAGTCATTTACGGTGACTTGGTAGAGACTTTCGGGCCCTATTCCCGACGTTATACGACGAAAGACTATTAAGTTTCAGTAAAGCAGAACCTGAATAAGAACCGCTTTAACACGATAGTTGTAATTGTATCAGCGACTGTATAGTACGTCAATACAAAATACGAACATTAAAACATATTATTTTATTAATATTCGCTTATTCCCATTCAATGGTACTAGGTGGCTTACTCGTCACGTCATACAGCACGCGGTTAATAGAATTCACTTCATTGACCAGGCGTACAGAAATTTTCTCCAGTACATCCCAAGGAATACGTGCCCAGTCAGATGTCATGCCGTCAATAGATGTTACTGCACGAATACCAATCGCATAGTCATACGTACGCGCATCTCCCATAACACCTACGCTGCGGATATCTGGTAAGACAGTGAAGTACTGCCAGATATCGCGGTCAAGGCCTGCTTTTTTGATTTCCTCGCGAAGAATATAGTCAGATTCACGAACAATCTCCAATTTCTCTTCTGTAATTTCACCAAGGACACGGATTCCGAGACCCGGACCTGGGAACGGCTGTCTCCAGACAATTTCATCCGGAATACCGAGCTCTGTTCCAAGCGCACGAACCTCATCTTTAAACAGTGTGTTCAGCGGTTCAATCAAAGTGAACTGCATATCTTCAGGCAGCCCGCCGACATTGTGGTGAGACTTGATCGTCTGTGCCGTTGCTGTTCCACTTTCGATGATGTCTGTGTAAAGCGTTCCCTGCGCAAGGAAGTCAATGCCGTCAAGCTTCGTTGCTTCATCGTCAAATACGTAGATGAATTCATTTCCGATGATTTTACGTTTTTGCTCAGGATCAGAAACGCCTTTCAGCTTGTTCATGAAACGGTCCTGTGCATCCACTTTGATGACATTCATATTGAAACCGTCAGCAAATGTTTTCATAACACTGTCCGCTTCACCTTTTCTAAGAAGCCCGTGATCAACAAAGATACATGTTAGCTGATCGCCGATTGCTTTATGAATCAGAACAGCTACAACAGAAGAGTCAACGCCTCCGCTTAATGCACATAACACTTTGCGGTCGCCGACTTCCTGACGGATTTTCTCAAGCTCGATTTCGATGAAGTTCTCCATTGACCAGTCGCCTTTACAGCCACATGCATCAAAGACGAAATTACGAAGCATCTCGTTGCCGTATACGGAATGGCGTACTTCCGGGTGGAACTGAACAGCATGAAGCTTCTGATCGTCATTGCTGATCGAAGCAACCGGACATGAAGGGTTTGTAGCCACTACATCAAATGAAGGTGGAGCTTCTACCACAAGATCGCCGTGGCTCATCCATACGGTTTGCGTTAATGGAAGATCCTTAAACAGTCCCTCTGCCTTTTCGATATGAATGTCCGCTTTTCCATACTCGCGATTTTTCGCCTTCTCTACTTTCCCGCCAAAGTGCATCGTCATCAGCTGCATGCCGTAACAAATACCAAGCACCGGAATTCCAAGATCAAAAATACGCTCGTCTGCACGGAAAGAATTTTCGTCATAAACCGAATTCGGTCCGCCTGAGAAAATGATTCCTGAAGGATTTAATTCCTTAATCTCTTCAGCTGTGATCGTGTGCGGATGCAGCTCACTATATACACCAAACTCACGAATACGTCTTGTGATCAGCTGGTTATACTGGCTTCCAAAATCCAGAACAACGATCATTTCCTGATTGTGCATCTCTTCTTTACCTAGCATGGGGTCACCTCATCAAGTAATATTTTTCTCCGGCATATGTGCCAGGTTACTTCCTCTGTAAATAGAAAAAGAACGCTCAACTGATAAGAGTCACGTTCTACTCTTCCCTTCAAGCGTTCTGTAAGGCGGTCTTTTACCAAAAGGAAAAGACCACCTTCATAGTCAGACCATTTATGGTGATCCGGTAGAAACATCCGACCCATATTGTCGGACATATATGAAGGGGGGTCTATCTTGCTGTCATTAATTTTCACCATTTTAACGCCTGAATAACAGGCGGTCAACCGGTTGTTCTTTTAATTAAATCTTCCCATAATTCACGCATTTCAGGCCATTTGGCTGAAGGATCATCTTTACGGTAAATGATTCGCTCATACTGATCCGTCAGACGGCTCATTTCCTTTGATCCGAAAAACTCATCAATCTCTCTTGCGTATGATCTCAGCGTCTGGTTATCCGAACGTTTTAAACCGTACCTTCTAAGCTGCTTTAACAGCGCTGCGTAAGCATCCGGATATACATCATCCCCGCGTTTTGATTTGTAATAATAAATTAAAACGTAAGGCATCCAGCGGAATCTCAGACGGTAAATGATCACACCAGCGAGAATAAACGCTACACCGATCAGACCGGAGATAAAACGATTTTCTGACACAAATGTTTTAATGCCATCCCACATATTCCCGAACAGCGATCCATTTCCACCAGGGCCACCCCCGGCAGGTGTATCTTCCTCAAGTGGTGCAGGCGCTTCAGGCGTTTCCTGTTCCTGTGGCTCAGGTGTTTCAGGTGTTTCCGTTTCTGTATCCAGATCCAAATCGTAGTTCAGCGATACGTTATTTGAAAAACCGACTGTCGGCTCAAACGGTACCCATCCTACTTCCGGGAAAAATACTTCAACCCAGGAATGGGCATTGTTGTTTGTAATCTCATAACGCGTAAGTCCATCCTCATTACGGTTGATTTCCTCACCCTGCGTATAACCCTTTACCCAGCGTGCCGGAATATCCACTGAACGCAGCAGCACAACCATTGAGGTTGAAAAGTTATCACAGTATCCTCTTTGTGTTTCGAATAAAAACTGGTCAACATAATCCTGATCACCGGACGGAACCGGCACATCAAACTGATCATAGACGAAACCATTGCGTGAAAAATAATCCTCCACAGCACTTGCTTTATCGTACCAGTTGTCTTCACCCTCTGTGATTTCAACCGCCAGTTCACGAACGCGGTCAGGTAAATTCTCCGGAAGCTGTAGGTAACGCTGCAGATCGCCGGTTCTTTCATAATCCCCTAAACCGGTTGTATTCCTCATTGCCTGAAGACTGTAACGGGGTTCGCGAAACTCCCACTCATACTGTTCAAGCTCAACCTCTTCTTCACCCTGATACGAAACGATCTTTTCACTGATCGAATCAACCACCATCCGGTCAGCATCGGCTTCAAGCACCTGATCCGGCGCGTATGGATATACAAGGTGATTATAAGTAAGATCCACTTCAATCGAGGCTGTCACAGGCTCAGATTCCTCATCAATATCGGAAATGTTAAGCGGAATATCTTCCCCTACCGTAAATGCGGCACCACTTCCGTCAGATTCCTGAGACTGATCCCATCCTTTTCCGGTATAAAGATCTTTCGTTTCAATACGCCAATACTGCTCGTCATTTGTCACGACTTCAAAAACTTTCGTTTCATCGCCGACAAATGGACCGCCCAGTGAAGAATCATCCTCTCCGTAACCGAGCCTGTTTACTCCGGAACCACTCCCTGACCCTCCGGCAAATGATTGTAGAAAAGGAACCGGATCCGGCCATATTGGCTCTGACTTTGGAGCAGCATAAGCAATCACGGAGCTGAAGGCGACCATCAGCGCAAGTGGAATCAGCCACTTCTGATACTGCCCTGCAGACTGATGCAGCCGCTCCTGATCGGTTACACGCTGCAGCGTAAGCAGTCCCATCAACAGAAAACCAAATAAAATAATCCGGATAATGGCGTTGGTTCCATCATATGGACTGAACGTATCAAGAAGCGTTACATAAACGATTGTAAACAAATAAAATAAAAACAGCTGTTTTCTGACAGCAAGCCAGTAATGAAGTAAGTACGTGCTGAGCCATAACAAAATAAAGAATAATAGACTCCGGTACAAATCACTGACATTATTCCAGTCCTGCTGAACGGTTAATATGACACTTTCCCATACAGAGGCTAAGAACGCAGCCACCCACTCCCCTTCTCCAATAAAAGGAACAGTGAAATATAGCGTTTGTAACACAATCACGATATAAAGCAGCTTGATTAAGCCTGAAATTCGCCAATCAACCTCAAAGAAGTAAAGCAGCAGCGAAAGACCGGCAAAAATAATAAAGAAAGACAGGTTATCTGTATCCGTAATCTGGTCAATCGGACGCAGCCACTCCCATAACAGGAAGAAGCTGAGTACGTATAAAATCAACAGCGTAACCGTATTCCATCCAAAGTCGGTTCTCATGCATGCTTCACCTCCTTGAACACAGATGAAAACTGACGCTTATTCAGTTCTTTAACAATGATACCTTTTGAAGCTGCGAGTCCTTTCAGCTGTTGATCATCAGCGTTCAGCGTCACAGCCGGATGCCGCACAAGAAAAATCACGGCAGCCTGTCCATTTTTAGAAATGGCACTCACCTGATCAACCATTTCTCTCGATAGTCTCGAGGTCACAATCATAAGGGCTGAGGCACGAATTAACGAAGTCGCGTTTTCTTTCAGCACATCTGCAAATGAACCAGTATGATCCCCCTGCACCTTGGCAAGATAATAGTTCACCTGCTTCTGATGGGCTTCCCCACTTCTGACAGGAGCCTGCTGAACAGTACTTCCTTGTGAAAAGTAACCGACCTGTGCTCCTTTTTTCATAACTCCCCGGGCAATCGATGAGGTCAGCACGACCATATCTTCAAAAGCGGGAGTTGGCGTCCTGTCGAGCACAACCGATACGTCATGAGACTTACGCTCTTCAAATTCT
This sequence comes from Jeotgalibacillus aurantiacus, assembly GCF_020595125.1. Taxonomy (NCBI): domain Bacteria; kingdom Bacillati; phylum Bacillota; class Bacilli; order Caryophanales; family Caryophanaceae; genus Jeotgalibacillus; species Jeotgalibacillus aurantiacus. The sequence continues at coordinate 125,286 of NZ_JACNMS010000006.1, read as the reverse complement.
TTCGTCTTCAGATCATTTGTCCGCGCAAAAGACTTCCAGTGAATCCAGGATACACGATCCCCTGTCTGATAATCTCTGACTCCGGTTGCCATCGTAGTATCCTGCTGGAACTTCACATTGGATGAGGAGACACCCTGATCAAACCTGGCCTGAATCGGCTGGTAATTAATATTGATATGAGCAGGATAAACAAGGATGGTTTCTTCGCACTCAAGATGTCTTGATTTCTGGATAATGCCGAGAAAGTCTCCCGTTTTCAGCTCGACACTTCTGAATGTATGCTCCCCACGTGGAAGATCCGGGATATCGTATTCCAAAATCAGCTTTCTTCTGAACCATGGATTAACCATTTTCTTCACCTGGCCGATTTCCTGCGTAGAAAAAACATCGGTCGATACATGCTCCTGAACAATCATATAAAACAAAGGAACGGGTACTTTGCGGGTCAGTTGAATCTGAACCGTCACATAAGATCCAGCCTTTAATTCCTTGGATTTGATCCTTCTGACAACTTTAAAGTCACCGAGCGGATACAGCATCAGAGTAAGCGAATAAAGACCGAATGGAAGGAAGCTGTAAAACAAAAACCAGCTGACAAATCCACCCTGAAACATGGCATACGAAAATGTTCCTGCCAGCAAAACGAGAAGCAGCAGCACCTTCCCAAATTCCTGCAGAAATGTCCAAATCGCTTTCATTATTTCGCCACTCTCTGAACAGGTACTCTTGTTCTAGCTACAATCCGTTCAATAACATCCTCCGGTTCAATTCCGTCATATTTCGCTTCTGATTTCAAAATCATTCTGTGTGAGAAAATGTATGGGATCAGGAACTGAATATCATCCGGAATCACGTAATCACGGCCATGAAGCATCGCATATGCCTGAGCTGCCTTCATTAAAGCGATGGATCCACGTGGACTTACCCCTAAATACACGTTCGGGTGCTCCCGTGTACTGCCTGCAAGATCCACAATGTATTGTTTAATCTTATCATCTACGACAATATTTTTTACTTCTTTCTGGAGAGCCTGAAGCTCCTCAAGCGTGATCACCGGCTCAAGATCTTCAATTGGCGGTGAATGCTGGATTCGATTTAATACCTCCAGCTCTTCTTTTGCATTTGGATAACCCATTTTCATTTTGAGGAGGAAACGGTCAAGCTGAGCTTCCGGCAGTGGGTAGGTTCCTTCATACTCAATCGGGTTCTGAGTCGCCATAACGAAAAACGGTCTCGCCAGCCTGTGCGTCACACCATCCACTGTCACACTGCCCTCTTCCATTCCTTCAAGCAGTGAGGATTGTGTTTTCGGTGAAGTACGGTTAATTTCATCCGCCAGAATAATATTTCCCATAATTGGACCCGGACGGAACTGGAAAGTAAGCTCTTTAGGATTATAAATGGATACACCAATTACATCTGAAGGAAGTAAATCCGGAGTAAACTGAATGCGGGTAAACTTTGCACCAACTGACTTTGCAAGCGCACGAACCATCATCGTTTTTCCGACACCCGGAACATCTTCAAGAAGAATATGCCCCTGCGCCAGAAGCGACACAATGCTTAATTCAGCAACCGTTCTTTTTCCAATCATGACCTTTTCAATGTTATGAAGAATCGTTTCTAATTTTTCATGGTACATACTGGTTCCCTCCCATTTTCAACTCGATCTATTTCTATTAAACTTGTGTAAAAAATGTATCAGTTGCAGCAACACTTTCACCTGTTGGCAAAAAGTCCTGTTTTTTGAAATATACACTCTATTTAGAATATAAGAAAAAACATAGTGTTACAACAGTAACTGTCTACCCGGTACGTTTTCAAACAGAAAAAAACCGGATTGAGTCGGTTTCCCTTTCTCAATCCGGTTTCTGAATACAGGAAGCGGTGAAAAAGGGATAGTCCCATTATAGACCAGCCTGACCCGAATTAACCGCTATTTCCAGAAATCATCAAAAATGGTGATCGCCATATGACGTTTATGCTGTGTTTTTAAGTAGTGCTGTTCAATCTTTTCCTTGGCTTCGGGTGATACTTCTTTACCCTCCAGATAATCGTCGATCTGATCATAGGTCACACCGAGCGCTTCCTCGTCTGCAAGCTGTGGACGGTCTTCCTCGAGGTCCGCTGTCGGTTTTTTCAGGTAAAGATGTTCAGGACAGCCAAGCTCTTTTAACAGCTGCTTACCCTGACGTTTATTCAGACGGAACAATGGCAGAATGTCAGCTCCGCCGTCACCGTGCTTCGTGTAAAAGCCGGTAACTGCTTCTGCCGGATGGTCCGTTCCAACCACTACACCATTTCTCATGGCAGCAATGGAGTACTGAACCTTCATTCTTTCACGTGCTTTTTCATTTCCCTTGGCAAAATCGCTGATGTCAACGCCAGCCTGTTTCAGCGATTCGACACTCTGATCAACAGCCGGCTTAATGTTCACGACCATCGTTTCTTTCGGGTTAATAAAACGGAGTGCATCCTGACAATCCGATTCATCTCCCTGCGTGCCATATGGTAAACGGACAGGAATGAAAGAATACTTTTCCTCTCCTGCTTCTTCATTCAGCTCGTCAACTGCCATTTGTGTCAGCTTTCCAGTCAAGGTAGAATCCTGACCGCCTGAAATACCAAGGACAAACGAGCGGATAAATGTGTGCTTGTGTGCATATTCCTTTAAAAAATCAATACTCTTACGAATTTCCTCTTTTGGATCGATCGCAGGTTTAACACCCATTTCTGCGACAACCTTTTGTTGCAGTGCTGACAAAAAAATCACCTCATTATTGATTGATGTGCGCATTTTTAACGGCCTGCTTGACCTCCTGAATGTTGCGCATCTTATTATCCCAGCACTTCTGACTGAGATCGACCGGATATTCTTCCGGATTCATTGAACGCTTATACTCATCCCACAGTAAATCGAGATTCTCCTGTAAATAGTGCTTAATGTTTTCCGGGGAAGGATTGTCATAACAAACCTCACCATTTTTAATGACGGTATGATGGAGATCCTTCGCTTCAAAATTCGTGACAAACTTCGTCACAAATGTATGAACCGGATGGAACATTTTCAGGTGGTCCTCTTCCTGAGGATTTTCACCTTCAAGGGTAATATAATCGCCCTCTGACTTATTGTTTACCCGGTTTATGATACGGTACACCCGTTTAAGCCCCGGGGTCGTTACTTTTTCAGCGTTACTTGAGATTTTAATCGTGTCGACCATATCACCGGACTCATTTTCAATCGACACCAGCTTGTACACTGCGCCTAAAGCCGGCTGATCGTATGCTGTGATCAGCTTTGTACCGATGCCCCAGATATCAACCACTGCCCCCTGCGCCTTCAGGTTTAAAATCGTGTACTCATCAAGGTCGTTGGAGGCAATGATTTTAGCGTCTTCAAAGCCAGCTGCATCAAGCATTTTCCTCGTTTCTTTTGATAAATACGCAATATCCCCGCTGTCGAGACGGACACCGACAAAGTTAATCGCATCCCCCATCTCCTTTGCCACTGCAATGGCGGCAGGTACACCTGACTTCAGCGTATTGTAAGTATCAACTAAAAACACACAGTCGCTATGCGTCTCCGCGTATTTTTTAAAAGCCGTATATTCATCTCTATATGCCTGAATCATGGCGTGGGAATGCGTACCGGCTACCGGAAGACCGAACATCTTACCTGCACGGACATTACTCGTCGCAGCAAAGCCGCCGATATAGGCAGCACGCGTCCCCCACACTGCAGCATCAAGCTCGTGTGCCCGGCGCGTCCCAAACTCCATCAGGGTTTCATTCCCGACTACCTGTTTAATCCGCGATGCTTTGGTGGCGATCAGCGTCTGGTAGTTCACGATATTCAAAAGCGCTGTCTCGACAAGCTGCGCCTCAATCAACGGCGCTTCCACCCGCATAATCGGCTCATTGCCAAAAACGAGCTCCCCTTCTTTCATAGACCGAACCGTTCCGGTAAAACGGATTTCGCGAAGAAACGCAACAAAGTCTTCTTCGTAACCGACCTCTTCCTTCAAATACTGGAGGTCAGTCTCACTGAACCGGAAATCCTTTAAATAATCCAGTGCACGTTCAAGACCGGCAAAAACACCATATCCGTTTCCAAACGGTAATGTACGGAAAAACAGCTCAAACACTGCCTGCCGCTCATGCATCCCGTCCTCCCAATACGTTTTTGCCATATTAATCTGATACAGATCAGTGTGCAGCATCAGACTGTCATCCGTGTACGAATCCCTCATATCCATTAGCTCCTTATGCCTTACTGTACTGTCGCCCCAATCGATGAAGCAAAATGTTCAAGTGCCCATTCATGACCAGCCTGATTAAAACTGGCAACCGCTTGTTTATGAACCGTTACGTGAAAGCCTTTATTATAAGCGTCAACCGCCGTATGCAACACACAAATATCGGTGCATACCCCAACGAGATGAAGCTCCGTAATTCCACGCTCTCTCAGCAGCTGTTCCAAATTTGTACCGGCGAAAGCACTGTAACGCGTTTTATCTATATATATCACATTTTCATCATCTTGAATCATATCATACAATGACTGCAGTGACCCATACAGATCCCTGCCCTTTGTGCCACGGATATTATGTGGCGGAAAAAGCTTTGTCTCCGGGTGGTGAGGGTCATTTTCATCGTGCAGATCGATTGCAAAAACAACAAGATCCTGACGCTCATGAAACTCTCTCGTCAGGCTGACAATCTTATCTTCAATCTCCTGTCCCGGCTTCCCGCAGGTCAGCGCACCATTGTCTGCTACAAAATCAATCGTATAGTCAACATTAATCAATGCTCTTTTAGTCATCATGCCATCTCCTTTTAATATGTATTCGTATTGTTGGTATGCTCAATTATTCACTTATTATTTTAGCTTTACTTGTGTAAAGACACAAGAAGCGAGGGTTGGGGATAGGTTGATTAGGAGATATGGTTTTGAAGGAAACCTGGCTTGCTTGAATGAGGGTTGTGGTTTTGATGGAAATAAATTTTGAAACAAAGGAATCAGTGTGCGGGAATGATTGAATCAGTGAAGGCAGTGAAGGAAAAGTGGAGACCGGGAGCCGCAGTGATGGAATTATTTTTTCAAAAGCACGAATCAAACCCCAGAAAGAGGGAATTAATTTTTCAAAAGCCTGAATAACTCACCCGAATGAAGAAATCCTCCAGGGAGCCACTCAGCCAGCCCCCGTCACCCAACCCCCTATTTGCCGCGAAAAACAACCGCCTTCACCATCAAGCCCTACTCCGCGTCAAACAATCTCCAACAAAACAAAAAACCGGAAACGCACAAAGCGTATTCCGGTCCTATTTAATTAAATGAGCACTAATCCAAGCCCAATCACGATCCCGCTTACAAACAGAACGATTAAACAAAAGCCCATGATATCCTTGGCTTTCAGTCCTGCAATGGCCAGAGCCGGCAGTGCCCAGAATGGCTGAATCATGTTTGTCCAGGCATCTCCCCATGCGACTGCCATCGCCACTTTCGCTGTACTCGCATCGAGAGCAATTGCGGCGTCCATCATGATCGGTCCCTGTACAGCCCACTGGCCTCCGCCTGATGGAACGAAGAAGTTCACAATGCCTGCGCTTAAGAAAGCAAACAGTGGGAAAGTTACATCTGTTGAAATGCTGACAAACATATCAGACATCATTAAGGTCAGCCCTGATGCTGTCATCATCCCCATGATCCCAGCGTAAAAAGGGAACTGAATAATGATGCCTCCTGCTCCTTTTACCGCATTTTGCACGGCATTTAAATAGCGGCGCGGTGTGCCGTGGAATAAAATCCCTAGGAACAGAAACAGGAAATTAACCAAATCAAGATTCAGCGCGAATCCGTTCTGAACGAAATAATAAGCCAGAAAAGCGATCCCAAGTACACCGATGACCATTGATAAAATCCAGCTGTTTTCAAGCTTTTCTGCAGGTGTTAGTGGTTCAGCGATCGACACAGCAACCTCATCCTCTTCCAATACAGCAGGGTCAACGGTGACAGTATCTTCTTTTGCCGGCATCATCAGACGGTTAAGCAGTGGCAAAATCACGATGAGTGCAAGAATAATTATCAGGTTGTAACCTGCAAAAATCGTTTCACTCGTTGGAATAATCCCAATCGTATCAACTAACGGATGCCCCTCTGTTGCAATGGATAACGGAGTAGAACCTGAAAAACCTGCGTGCCAAATCAGGAAGCCTGAATAAGCACTGGCTATCAAAAGGCGGTAATCAACCCCCTGCACTCTTTTCGCCAGTTCTTTGGCGAAAAGCGCGCCAATGACAAGTCCAAATCCCCAGTTAATCCAGCTGGCAGCAAGTGAAATAAGCGTTACCCAGATGATTGCACTGCCTGGTGATTTTGCCACTGATGCCAGGGAACCAAGCCCCTTTTTAAAAATCGGACTGCTTGCTAATACAAATCCGGTTACGAGAACCAGAACCATCTGCATGGAAAATGCTAAAAGTGCCCAAAAGCCTTCTCCCCAGAAGGCAACCATTTCTACAGGTGTTGAACCGGTTAATCCGATCCCGAGCGCAAACACAACAAGTGTCAGGATCACGACAAATAGAAATGGATCCGGCAGCCAACGCTCCATTAATGAATTGGAAAAACGAATCACTCTTTTCATGCTGATTTTCTCCCCTTTGTTCAGTTTTCAATTTCTCCACAGCTGACACTATTCGACACTCTATATGAAAACCCTTTCATTTTTAAGGAAAAGTTTGAAATCAGCTTCTATATAGATCAATCTAAGAAAGCTGCTCCCTTGTTTAATGGGGATTGCTTTTAATGTTTTGCGGATGAAGGAGCAGAGGTTCGCTGGATTTTGTGTAAGGTTCGTAAAATAGATTACGTCTTTCACAAGATAGTGGTCCGCGTTCGCAGGATATGAGACCTGTTTCGCAAGATTTTATTACTGGTTCGCAGAATCGTGACCATTTACTCATTTCTCGTCTCCGATTAATTTAGCGTGTTACATTTCCTGAAACTCCCTCTGCGAATATTTCTCTTTCTGAAGGGTCATACTGAAAGGCAGATTAAGGAATTGAAAGGTGATGGATAATATGGAGAAACGACCAGCATATTCCTCTTCCTACTGGCTGGAGGAAGAAAATCAGGCAGGATCATTTCAACCTGTACAGGAAGATATGGAAACTGAGATTGTCATTGCAGGAGGTGGATTGACCGGTATTACTACAGGTTATTTACTTGCCAAAAAAGGACATAAAGTAGTTATTCTTGAAGCACGTGAATTATTCAGTGGCACTACCGGTTATACAACTGCTAAAGTCACCGCTCAGCATGGACTCATTTATGATGAGCTGATTTCACATATTGGATTAGAAGGCGCACGTCAGTTTTATGAAGCCTCTAATCAGGCATTAAATTTCATCAGTACTTACTGCAGTAGTCAATCGGAAAAATATGATTTTTCATTTCAGGGTGCTTCTGTTTTTGCGACAAGTGATGATGAGCAAAGACAGGTCGAAGCGGAGCAGAAAGCCTATGAGAAACTGGATATTCCGTTTGAAACTGTCAGCGGCCTCTCTTTTGATGCCACCGCCAAAACGGTTTTAACGATGAAGCAGCAGGCTCAATTTCATCCGATCAAATATTTACAGGCCCTGTTAGAAGAGTTTGTTCAAATGGGTGGACAGGTATTCGAACACTCTCCTGCCGTCAGCGTCGAGGAAGGAAGTCAGATGAAGGTTGTGACGGCAACCGGAAGGAAGATCACGTGTCAAAAGCTTGTTGTGGGATCCCACTTCCCTTTTATTGATAAAAAAGGTGCTTATTTCGCGCGTCTTCAGCCACAACGGTCCTATCTGATTGCGATTGAGCCTCAAAATGAATTCGAAGGTGGCATGTACATTTCTGCAGGCAATCCCGTCAGGTCTATCCGCCAGGCTGCAGGTCAAGAGTCATCGATCCTACTCATTGGTGGTGAAGGCCATGTTACCGGCCGTGAATCCAATACACTCTCAAGCTACCTGGCACTTGAAGCTTATGCTGACGAAGCTTTCGGCATTAAAAGGTATGTCAACAGATGGTCTGCACAGGATCTTGTGACGCTCGACAAGGTTCCATATATCGGTCCAATCAATCAAAGCTCTCCAAACATTTTCGTTGCCACAGGCTACCGTAAATGGGGAATGACAAACGGAACCGCAGCTGCGCTATTACTGTCGGACTTGATTGAGGAAAAGGATAACCCTTATACAGACCTGTTTACACCTTCGAGATTCAAGGCAGACCCGTCTATCAAACACGCTTTCACTTCAAACATTGAAGTTGCGGGTGAATTAATTAAAGGAAAGCTGGAACCGGCAGATAAAACAATTGATGAGCTAGAACATGACGAAGGGGCTATTGTTCAGGTAAACGGACAGAAAACCGGCGTGTACAAGGATCCTCAAGGGCACTTTCATGCCGTGGATCCGACTTGTACGCACATGGGATGTGAGTGTAACTGGAACGATGGGGAGCGCACATGGGACTGTCCATGTCACGGTTCAAGATTTTCTTATACTGGAGAAGTCATTGAAGGACCTGCTTTTATGTCCTTAGAAAGCATTACCATTGATCAAACAGAGTAAATCAGAACGGCCTGCACATAATACTGACTGACTTCACAAAGTCAATATTGTTTTAGGGGGATCATTAATGGGAATTTTGAGCGGATCACCAAAGGATGAACCAATGCACTACGGGGAAGTTTATGGCGTCTGGACTGCGTTATTGACGGCAAACGGCAATGTCGCTGCTTATCAAACCATGCGTAATCACGCAGGAGACCGGGATCTTCAGGAACTTCTGGAGGAAGCGATCAAATTAGGCGAACGGGAAAGCCGCCAGCTTGAGGAGCTGCTTATTGAGAACCAGATTCAGGTTCCTCCTGCACCGCCTGCCCGGGCAAAGGCGAACCTCGATCAGATTCCGGCTGGCGCACGTTTTCAGGACCCTGAAATTGCTGCATCTCTCACAATGAGCACAGGAGCCGGCATTACGGCTGCCAGCCAAATGATCACCCAGTGTGTACGTGAGGACATCGGACTGTTGTTCGAACAGTTCCACACACAAAAAGTAGCATTTGCAGCGAAAAACCTGCGAAACAGCAAAGAAAAAGGCTGGCTGATCCCCCCTCCACTTTATCAGGTAAGAGAAGTGGAATATCAGCGCTAATAGCCGAATAAAGAGCCTGAACAACAAGCTTTTGTGCGTTGTTCAGGCTCTTTTACTATTTTGAAAGCTGTGTTGCCTCAATATAAACGCAAACAGATCGGATCATTTCAAACGATTCAACTTTTCCCTATCGAAAAACCTTCAAACAATAATCCTCCGTGAAGCTGGAGACTTTCTTCCACAAGCCTCTTTACTCCGGCTTTATGCCCATTCGTATACAACTGATCGAATGCTTCAGTGAATGTCTCTGCATAATCAGGATCGAAACGCTTAAGTTCACGAATCATCCATTTAGAAGACCCTATCCATCTGTTGTTCACTCTCAGCATAAATTCCTGTAAGAGGATCGAAAGCTCAGCTGAGATCATAATATCTTCCCCTCGATCATTTGAACCCATCAGATCATCCAGCAGATCAGTGATCATATATCTTTTAAGTTTGATAGTCGAGTCACTCCACGGTGCAGGACCCTTCTTTAGAATCATATCCGCTTCCTGTCTGATCTGATCCAGCTCATCACTTCCCTTTAAAACGATGCCATGAGCAACCATATGCGGCATGGAAGGTTTTCCATGTTTACAGTCGTCCTTAAAAAAGAAAGAATAGGAGGTTAAGTTATGTACGAACACTTCAATTGGCCAATCATATTCAATTAAAGATTCCCGGTAGGACTGTTTGATTTTCGGATCAAACACCACAATATCAAGATCAGACGTTGAAGTCGATTCCCCTCTCGAAACGCTTCCTGCTAACACAGCCGCATTACAATGAGGAAAATACTGATTAACAAATTCTCCTGCCGCCTGAATTGGATCTAACCTATCCATCATAAAACACCCTCTACTTTTCTATTATTTCCCCGGAAATAAATGTACATTTCCAGATGGAAGTTTGATATGATGATCCACTAATGACCTCTCTTGTAAATATATTGTATCAACCATTCATACTGGATACACGAAATATTTTGAAAGGACTGATTATATGAGAAACCGTGGCTCTGTTATGTTGATTCATCAAAACAAGGTAGCATTAATTAAACGGGTTCGGGCAGGTCAGACCTATTATGTTTTTCCCGGAGGTGGAATTGAACCACACGAAACGCCTCAGGAAGCAGCAAAGCGGGAAGCTTTTGAAGAGCTTGGGGTCGAAGTGGAAATTGGGGAGCTTTTTACTACTATTGCCTACAATGGAAAACAGTATTTTTACCTTGCACGTATGATCAGCGGTGTTTTTGGTTCAGGGAAGGGGGAAGAATTCAAGCAGCATAATCGGGGTTCCTATGAGCCAGTCTGGTTGAAGATCAGTGAATTACCTCAATACAATCTGTTACCGGAAGAAGTAGCGCAAAAACTATATCAACTGGAGGCATCCATATGTTCGATCAGCACGGATACGAAATCAAATTAGAGTGGGGAAGGCGGGGAGCACGTGAAGCGGCTGAAAGAGGCGATATCATCATTATTGTTGATGTATTAAGTTTTTCATCCACCGTCACAGCTGCCATGAATGTACAGGCAACGATTTTCCCCTTTCCTCCATCAGAGGACGGCAGGCTTTACGCAAAAGAAAAAGACGCAGAGTACATTTTAGGAAGAGCTGAGGCAGCTAAACGCGGACTGCCTACCCTCTCTCCTGTTACATTTGGCAGCGAACACGCTAATAAGCGATTTGTCCTCTCCTCTTTAAACGGAGCTTACTGCACATGGCTCGCTTCAGACGTTGCGGCACTGCTGATCGGATCACTCAGAAATGCTTCAGCCGTTGCAAAAGCCGCCAATGAGCTCCAATTGAAATCAGGAAAAGACATCACCCTCGTACCCTGTGGCGAACAGTGGAATGAGCCAATGGAGCACGAGGATTCATTACGTCCTTCGATTGAGGATTACCTTGGTGCCGGTGCAATCTTGTCCGAACTCACTGGATGCATCTCTCCTGAAGCCACTCTATGTAAATTGGCTTTCGAACAATCTAAAGACCAGCTAAGTTATCTGATTTACGATTGCGGGAGTGGCCGGGAACTGCGTGAGCGCGGCTTTGAGGCGGACGTGCACTTCTGCAGTCAACTGAACAAAGACAATGTTGTGCCTATATTGAATAAGGATCATTTTATAAAGTATTAATCCTGCCTGAATGCATCCTGACAGTAGCGCCGGAAATGTTCATCCTTTAAAATCGCTTTTTGAAATTCATTGAGAGATTTTGAGAGTCTCACCTGATCAAGCAGCATCAGCTGATCAGTAAAAAACGACGCTTCTGTCCGGTTTCCATCTAAATCGGTTGCATACATGGAGAATGTCAGCACCATGGCTGTCGATCCACCTTTTTTGCCGGCATGCTTCAGCCATTTCCGATTCTCCGGACTGCTCATCAGCGGCTCAAGCAATGGATCCAGATGCTCATGAATCCCCTGACTGAAAAATGTTTTGTCATTGAGCTTTTTCATAAAATCGGCATAGCTTTTTGCATTTGACCGCGGCAGGCGATCAGACCAGATTTTCTGAACATCCATAATCAGGCTTTTGACCAGCTCAAGCTTTTTATCTTTTGGCAAAGGCTTTTCCAGCCACTGATTCATAACCTCAACAGCTTTCGAACGATATTCATCCATCGACATATCGCGGACCTTTGCAATGGCACCTGTCAGCGTAATATTTTGTTCCTCCATCAGTACGTAGGGAATCGCAAGCGCTGGAACAAATGGATAAATATCTTCATGGTCTGTAATCCCCATTTCAGCAGGAATGGCATTCACCCGCTCCAATCCTAAACGATGTAAAAGATAATCCGTATTCGCATTCGAACTGTAATGCATCATCCCTTCTGCAACCTGAGCCAGCGTCACAGGGTCCTGGTTGTGGATTTCTGACAGCCATGCTTCATGTGCCCCTCCGTCTGTTTTGCGGATAAAAAAGGAGTTGAGCGTTGACAGTGAAATCCTTTCAGTCGGATCAATTTCACCGGAGGCCGCCTGCTTTGCATAGGCAACAGCAATGATCATCTTTGCTGTGCTGGCAAGAGGCAGCATCTTTTCCTCCTGATACGAGACGACCGTTTCATGATTTCTTACTATCTTTATAGCTGTGAACTCCTTATTGTTCTTAATAAAATCAACAAGTGCTTTTGGTGACAGTCCACGTGTTTTCATCATCAGAAATATAACACCAAACGCGATAAATGCAACGAGCAACACAGCCCCTATCGAGACCCAATTCATTTAAAAACACTTCCTTCATAAGAATCTTGGCCAAATAGCTAAAAAATCCGTCAATGCAACTCGACGGATTTTTACACATACAAACATTATATAATCTGCTTTCCCATTTGACCAATCGCGTAATGAATCCCGTGCTGTAAAGTTTGGAAACAGTCAAATCGGGTAAGATTCACTCCGGCTTGCGTAATTTCAACTGCAAGACTGGCGGACAGTCCTACAAGAATGGTTTTAGAGCCGATTAAATCTGCAGCTGAGCCTATTTTTTCGAGCAGACTTGTGGTGAGCTGATCTACACTTCCATCAAGACCTGTCAAATCAAGAATCAAATAATCAGCTTTATATTTCGGAAGTTTATTTAACGTGCTGTAAACCAATTCCTCAGACCTTTCTTCATCGTACCTCCCTAATAAAGGGACGACGACAATACCATCCAAAACCGGAATGACAGGAGATGAGATCTGTTTAATTACTTCTCTTAAGTCTCGGGTTTTTTCTTCAACCATTTGCTCCAATTCGTGTATTCTGGCTGATTCCTTCGCTCTTGATAACTGGTGAATGTTCTTCCCTACCGTTGTGCCGGAAGGAAAATAATTAACAACCATGTGATCATGACCGTGTAACTGATCCTCTTTAATCTCAAACCAGATATTTTCATCCAGCAGCCTTGAAAACACACCTGCATAGTGCGCAGCAAGAAAAGGGCCTGTCGAGCGCTTTCCCTGCGAATGATTAATCCTGTATTCCCAGCTATTTTTAATATGGATGGAAAAAGTCTTCTTCTCTTCATTAAGGTCCACAACCTTCGCCAATCCCCAGCCTACTGCAGCATATGTATCCGTAATTTTATGAGCCGCCTCTGTAGCAGTGAGTCCATCAAAATAATCTCCCACTACGGTTCCCTGACGAAAACCAGCTACCTCAAAAACCAGATGGGACGCTTCCTGGCCGGAAATTTCTTCGATAGTATCGAAAAACTCCTTCATCGCATTGCGAACCCAGAAAACGATCCCTTCCTGACCTTCAAAATGGAAGATTCCTTTTTGCATATCCCAACCAAACTTATTTCCTTTTACATCCAGCTCCGAATCGTACCCTGTCATGTTATTCACCTTTTCATTGTGACTTAAATTCACATTTCCCTCCTAACATAACAAAAAACCAGATGAAAAGATCTATTTTTGTAAAATAAAGATGATCAGGCCTGTTCTATTACTTCCTGGTATTCGTCCCAGACAAGCTCTTGCTGATGTCGAATCTGATCACGCTGCTTTTGGAGATTACCAATGGCTCTGGTGATTTTAGCTTTTGTATCCTTCACTTTACTGATTGACTCATTAATCCGGTTATGAATCGTCCATTCTGAGAAAATATCATCGAGAAAATAGTCTGCAAATGTAATAAACGATCCTCTTTCCACGTCCAAAGATTCAATCGATGCGTCTTTAACATCTGTTAACTCAGCCTCAAAGCGACGAAGGTTCAGCTGAGCCTGATGAAGGGCATTTTTCGATTGATCCAGATCATTATGCTTCATGGCAGTGACAATCATTCCACCGCCAAGAAATGTATCCCACGTAGACATACCATGGGCAGAATTCAGTTTGCTCAACGCAAAATCCAATGATGATTCCGCAGCATGACCCGCCTGGATCGCTTCTTCAATCTCATCAAGAAGCGCACCAAGGTCTGCATATTGATTTAAATGCAGATCAATTTCCCTCGCTTCTGCAAAATCATTCAGCTTAATCCATCGCTCTTTTTCTTTTAAAAATGCTTCCCAATCAGATTCTGCTGATTCATATAATCTGAGTTTTTCTTCAATCCCGGCCAGATCACTTTTTAAATCTTCCAGCATCTGCTCATGCTCATTCAGCTTTAATTCAGCCTTAGCCGCTTCATCATACTCTTTTTCACGAAGCTCTTCGTGAGTACCACTCCACTTACGCACGACGTTCACTAAAGAAAAGCGATCCATTTTATGCAGATCAAGCTGCTCCTTAGTCAGGCTTTTTTCAAGCTCTGTTTTTTTCTCCTCATGCTCCCTGACCTGCTTTTCAACCGTCAGGAAACGCTTTTCAAGCTTGCCTTTTTCATCAACTCTTTTTCTGAGCTCAATCTGTTTTTTGTCCATATTTGTTTTCAACATAATCTCCTCCGTCATCAGTGTAGTAATGATACGGATTAAAATGGAAGAAGTTTCTGATTTAATGGAAATATTCTAACTTCTCACAGCTGACTTTGATATACTGAAATTACCATCTGAAAGGAGGACGTCTGATGGAACGTTCCAAACTTATTCAGACAAGCTGGATCATATACGGTACTGCGCTTTTTATCGGGTTGATTTTTGTTGGTTTTATCTTTGTGGAGGCAGCAGACACAGAAGCAGGTTCAGATGGTGATCAATCATATTTCGCGTTTTCAGCAGAAGAAATCAGCCTGTATGCAGGAATCTCACTCTTCTCTATCGCATTGCTTATGATCCTGTGGAACAGAATGAAACCTCCATACCATGTGGCTGCCTTAACTTTTGTTACTTCCCTTTTCCTTCATAACCTGATTCTTTCCGTTACTGTGGGGTGGGTTGGATTAGGAGCCATGATCGTGCTGATGTTCGGTACGCTTCTGACTGCGGTGATGATCGTGTATATATTTATGGCTAACCGGAGGCTGAAAAAACAACTAATTGTTGAGGGGTGATTGGATGTACTGGGAAACAATGCCTGAATGGTTCTGGATTGCTCACTATTCTTTTTTTCTCGTAACCCTTGGTACCGCTGTCTTTAGCTTATTTAAACGACAAAGGATCAAGCTGGCAGTCTTCACGATGATTGTTCTTGTGTTATTGCCTGTCGTCGGGTTCTTTTTCAGTGCTTCTCCTTCAAGGGCATTAACACAAACCGAATACAGATTTTTATTCACTCAGATTCAGGAAGGCTCAGTAACAGCCATCTTAATTACCCTTGGTTATCTGTATTTATTGTTCTGGTTAATCAGCTTTTTCATTAAAAGTGCGCCTGCTTTTATTGGCAGGACGAATGGTGAACTGAATAAATAATAAAACCTCAGCCGGCAGCTGAGGTTTTTAATGTTTTTACATTTTCAGAACTGTATCTGATCATTCCGTCTTTAATGAAATAGGATAGTCATAGCGCCGGGACCATCCGCAGACTCCTGTGGCGGAAAGGGACAGGTGAAACCATTGTGCGAAGCGCAAGGGGTTCACCGCCCGGCCACGGAAAGCGTAGGATGGTTCCGGCGCGGTTTTTTATTCCATCAAGTAAAATAAAGCAAATAAATCACAAAGGCCAACACAATCCGGTAAATCGCAAACGGAATCAAGCGGATCCGGTTAATCAGCTTCAGGAAAAATTTAATCGACACAAGCGCAAACACAAATGCACTCACAAAACCAACCGCAAAAAACGGCAGCATATCCAGCGTAAAGTACTCCCATTTACTAAGCAGCGAAATACCGCTGGCCCCCATCATAATAGGCACTGCCATAATAAACGTGAAGTCAGCAGCCGCCCGGTGGCTCAGCCCAAGCAGAACGCCTCCTGAAATCGTAGAGCCGGACCTTGAAAACCCAGGCCAAAGTGATAAACATTGAATCAATCCGATCGACAGCGCCTGCTTATATGTAATTTTATCAACCGTTTCAACCTTCGCTTTTTTGCCGCTGAAAAGATCCGCAGCAATCATCAAGAAGGCCCCAACAACAAGTCCGATCAGCACCGTTTCAAGCGAAAACAGATTTTCATCAATATAATCTTCAAACAAAAGACCAAGCACACCAGCCGGGAACAGCCCTACAATGACATGCGTCAGACGAAGCTTTCCAGTCTCTCCCCTCGTCTCTTTATTCAATCCCAACAGATCAATAAACCGCTGCTTGAAGATCACAACAACTGCTAAAATCGACCCCAGTTGAATGACGACTTTAAAGGTATTGGCGACTGGACTTCCCAGAAACTCTGAGGATTTCAACCATAGGTCATCGACAACAATCATATGCCCCGTTGAAGAAACCGGAGCAAATTCAGTTAACCCTTCCACTAAACCGAGCAAAAATGCAACAAACAGCTCCCACACACTCATTTATTTAATCTCCTTTAAATTCAGTGAATTGATGATAAGATGTAAAGAAGAAAATCATACTTTATTTTCTATGGATAAAACAGATAAAATAGACCTTAATTTGTGTCCACTATTTTACATTTATACTGGAGGCTGAACATGAACATTTTATGGGATTTTGACGGAACCCTGTTTGATACATACCCTGCTTACGCTAAACAATTACATCACGTACTGAATGGTAAGGCATCTCAGGACGAAGCCTATGCTCAATTAAAAATTTCAGCTTCCCACGCTTTAAACTTTTTTGACCTTTCTGAAGAACAATGCAATATGTACGATGACTTAGTAAAACAGATTTCTCCGGATGAGATGCTGCCTTTTGAGGGTGTGGAAGCTGTCTTGAAATCTGCTGATAAAAACGTCATTATGACACACAAAGATAAGAAGGGTGCGTTTGAGGTTCTTCAACATCATGGTTTTATGGACTACTTTACAGAAATCGTTACGATCGACCATGGCTTTCCGCGCAAACCGGATCCCGCTTCTTATCAGTACCTTCACGAAAGACATCATATTGACTTGGCAATCGGAGACCGTGAACTGGATATCATTCCGGCAAAAAAGCTCGGCATTGCAACATGTCTGTTTCAAAATGACAGCAAACTGGCAGACTTCCATCTTGAAAACTATCACGACTTTTTCCGTGTATTTAAAAATGGACTTCCCAAGTGAGAAGTACATTTTTTAGTAAATTAGATCAAGAGCTCAGGAGCCATAATCAGCTATTAACAGATTCTCTGATACTTTCAACATAACTTGCCGTGCTAACGACATTAATCAGCGGTCTTTCCACGATAATGACTTGGCTAGCGACCGATTGACCCAGCCAAAACAGTCTATCAACATAAATCGGCTGCCGATCGACAGAAATAGTCGTGCTATCGACATGATCAGAGCCATCTAAATGCACTCCTCCTTGAGAAGTCCAATTTTATTTACCCGCACTCCAATAAGCTCCGTCTTCCATATGAACAAATGGCAGGTCCGTATTCACTTTCCCGTGAATCTGATCCAGCCTGAAGTCCTCTCCCTGAAGCCACCGGGCGAAATCGAATTCAACAGGCTCCTGATTGCCGCCGAGTGCAAACCATGTTTTCATTTCATGAGGCAAATAACCTGCTGTGTGAATTGTTCCGGCCCACTGATCATAGAGCTCAGAAAAGACGCCTTTATCCTTGTCATTCATCAGACGAAACGCATCATAGGCGGTTTTGATCTGATCCCTCTGGCTGTTCATCGCCTCCATCCGCTTCATGGAGTCAACGAGATGATGACGGTTTTCTTTTGTCATGATTTCAAAGTGATTTGTGCACACATCCGCTTCTCTGACGGCAACCCCACGCGGTGACGTCTCCACTACAATCGACTGGTTGCTCTTATCAAAAACCGTATAGCTGAACGAATGTCTGTGCGGAATTTCCTTCAGCATATCAACTACTTCCTCAACGGTTGCGCAGGACTCCAAAATCAATCTGCCAATCGCACAGCAGATAAACCCATCACCCGGTTTCTTACGGTGCATAAAGTTATATCCCATTGAAAGCCCATGTTCATTCATCCCATCCATTCGTCCCGTAATACGCTGGGTAGGTCCTGCGATCGCATAACCGGTGTCGGTCGGCTGAAAAAAACTGTACCGTCCTTCATACGTTTTCGGCATATAATCATAATTTCTGATTAAATAACCTTCACCCGTTAAAAATGAGCACCCTGACCGCTTATAATCCACGCGATAACCGCCGAACTCCATCAGAATTCTTTCCATCGGCCAGTCAAGTGCATCCCGGAGTCCATTCAATTCCTCCCATTAACCAGGTGCAAATCTGACAATCGCCTGTCTCGCTTCCTCTATTTCAACCGTAAATCTCGGCTTTCTGACTCTCCACTGTTTTTCACGATTTTTGACAGTCCAGGAATCCTTCAGCTTCTCTCCCTGGAAACGACCAAAATCATAATGTGTTCCACGAAATTGCAGGATCTCGCTATAAATTGATTTCATGCTGTTCCCTCCAATATTTGGCTCCCCATCAGTCTAAAAGAGATTCATCATGAAATCAAAACATAATCATCGAGCTGTTATTCTTGATTGTTTTACTCGGAAATGAGATAACCGAAACAGAGTATTGATAACTTTCAGATAAGTGAGGGAATATCATGTCAAAAAAACCGGTTGAAATCAGTAAAGACGGTTCATTTAAACGCCAGACGAACCGTTTTGTTACACCATTTGGATCGAACGACGGCGAGCTCCCTGTTGAAGCTGGCCGCTACCGTTTACTCTGGTCTGCCGCCTGTCCATGGGCGCACCGTGCAGTCATTGTAAGAAAGGTGCTGGGTCTTGAAGATGCGATCACCCTTGGCAAAGCAAGTCCTCTTCGTCCGAAAATCGGTCGTGTTGACTGGGCATTTACGCTTGATGAAAACGATCAGGACCCGGAACTTGGAATTCAGTATGTAAGTGACGTATATCTAAAAGCAGATCCTGATTATACAGGGCGTCCGACTGTGCCTGTGATGGTCGATACCACAACTGGAAAAGCTGTGAACAATGATTACTTTAAACTGACCAATTATTTTGAAACGGCATGGCGTCCATTTCACAAAGAGGATGCACCCGATCTTTACCCAGAAGCCCTTCGTTCCCAGATTGACGAGCTGAACGAAATCATTTTCCACGAGGTGAACAACGGCGTTTATAAATGTGGGTTTGCCCAGTCACAGGAGGCATACGAAGCAGCATTTGATACACTTTTCGCCCGGCTGGATCAGCTTGAAGAACATCTGAAAACGAATCGCTTTCTCCACGGTGACTTCATTACAGATTCAGATGTCAGACTTTATACGACACTGGCGCGCTTTGATGCCGCTTATTATAACGGCTTTAACACGAACCGGAACCTGCTCCGCGAGTTCCCGAATCTGTGGGGCTATGCACGCGATCTTTATCAGACAGAAGGCTTTGGCGATACGACAGAATTTGATGCGATCAAGGAGCATTATCATCTTTCTATTACGATTAATCCTGATCAGACAGATGAGCGTATTTTGCCTAAAGGACCTGATCTTTCTGTCTGGAATGAACCGCACGATCGTGAAAGCCTGAGTAGCCGCAAAGACAAATTTCTGCGTTTCGGGGAGCAATAAGCGATGATCATACGGAACGCACGTAAAGAAGAATTATCATTCATCAGGAACCAGCGGGTTAAGGCTTATGAAGAACACAGTTCAACTATTCCAGAAGAGCATTGGTCAGCGTTAAAAAAAGCCATTTCCTCAGATGCCGATCAACAGGAAGGCGTTGATCTGATCGTTGCTGAAATAAATGGCGTTATATTAGGAAGTGTCGCCTTATTCCCTGCAAAAACGGATGCTTACGAAGGGTATGTGGATGAGCTCGACTATCCTGAAATCCGCGTCCTTGCCGTCAGCCCGGAAGCACGTGGAAAAGGTGTAGCCTCTGCTCTTATTGATGAATGCATTAAACGCACAAAAGCAAAAGGCTATGACTACATCGGCCTCCACACCGGTGAGTTTATGAAAAGTGCCATCGCTCTTTATTCAAAATACGGCTTTGAGAGAATGCCGGATTATGATTTTGAACCCGCTAATGACGGGATTATTGTGAAAGCATTCAGAAAAAAACTTTAATCAAATGAAGGCAGGCATTTAGCAAAAAAAGCTAAATGTCTGCTTTTTTAATTTGCACCTACGGGATTTTTCCCATGTGAGTTGATCTAATTGATATTTATTTCACTCTATAATATATTTAACTCATAAATATCTTAGCAACTAAGATATTTATGAAAGGAGGTTCTTATGAATTTATTTGAAGAATTACTGACGTCATTACAGAAAACAAGCGAAATGAGTATTGCCATTATGAAGCCAAGAGATAACGGAGCTGTCAATCACGGATTAATGGTATTTCTATTTATGCTCTATCATCAGGGCGAAATTAAAACAAGCGAAATATCAGACCATTTTGGCGTCACTTCCGGTGCAGCAACAGGTATAGCAGATAAACTGGAACAGCTCGGTTTGATTGAACGTGTGAGAAGTAAAAAAGACCGCCGAATTGTCATTGCAACCTTAACGGATCAAGGTAAACAGCTTGTTGAGAATAAAAAGAAAGAACACGTAGAGCTGTACCAGGAGATTTTAAATGATTTCAGTGAACAAGAAATTCGCGAAACCATTCAGTCCTTAAATAAAATCGCAACAAAAATTGACCATTACACTGCAAAACAAAAGGAGGAATAACAATGAAAATCGCTATATTTGGCGGTTCAGGACGCACGGGGATTCCCCTGATTGAACAAGCCCTACAAGAAGGTCATGAAGTAAAAGCACTTGTTAGAACCCCAGGCAAGTTGAACATAACCCATAGGAACTTAACTGTGTTCCAGGGAGATGTTACGAAACCGGAGGATATTAGAAAAACAATTGAAGGAACAGATGCAGTACTCAGCACTCTTGGTCATGTGAAAAATAGCCCTGAGCACCTTCTCACAACAGCAACACAACACATTATTTCAAGTATGAATCAGTACGGTGTCACCAGACTGGTTAGCCTGACAGGAGCCGGTGTCAGCAGTGAAAAGGATGTGCAGCAAAAACTTTTCAGCAGAATCATTCAAAAAGGGTTGAGAACGTTTGCTAAAAAGCTCTGGCTCGACTCGGTGGAACAGAAAAATATCATCATGCAATCCGGACTAGACTGGACGATCGTCAGGGCTCCAAGACTGCTGGATGGCCCTAAAACAGGCAGCTACCAAACCGGTTATTTTGTTTTTTCAAAACCAATGATTAATCGTGCGGATGTAGCGGATTTCATGCTTAAAGAAGTAACAGACAGACAACATGTACATGAGTATCCGTTAATCGGCGTTAAGTCTTAATGACCACTACAAGTGCATAACAAATAAACCGTGGCAGAATCCTGGATCATCGTGGTTCATCTTTACCACTATATCTCAGGAATTCTGTCACACTGTTTGCATTACCACTCTACCTCCTGCACAACACCAACCGGACGATCTCCCTCTGTGTAAAGTTCTGAAGGAATCACGTTAATCGTTCTGATGTTTGTCGGGTTCTTCTGCAGACGCTGAATTAATTCACTGTGCTTTTCACGATCCAGCAATAGTGTCCAGTGCTCTACCTGGTAGATCAAATCGACATACTGGTTAACAAATGGGTCATATTTAAGCCGGATTGGCACATATTGTCCCTCAAGCCCATTCAGCTTTTCATTTCCCGGGAAAACATCAACCAATTCGGCTGAACCTTCTACAAAAAACGGCTTATCTAAATGGTTGAACACTTCATAAAAAATATCTTTTCCTTCAAGTGTGATGTTGTGCTGCTTCATAAAGTCAGTGCCTTGCTCTGAAACAGGCGTGAATGCAGGCTTTACCACGTCGTATTCAACATCCCTGACGATCGCTTTTTGTAGGTCGTATCTTGACGTGATGTCATCTTCATACAGTCCAATCGCCTTCATCCGGACAAATCCGTCTAGCGCATCCTTATAAAGATCCGCAAACTTTTCACGGTCAAAATATAATGTCCAATGATCAGTATAATCCGAGCTCCACGAGGATACTCTCATCTTAAAATGCGTTTTCATTAAATGATCAGCTTCCGATCCATCCAGGTGCTGCAGCAATTGCCCCTGTCCTTCGAGCGCAAAATAACGTCCATCATACGCAAAAGGATCATACTTCACATCCCTGGCAGAAGTAGATGCTCCCTTCTCATCCATAAACATCTGTAATTCCTCTGACGGTTCAAAATCTCTGTCTTTTGTATACTTCAATACTTTCAGATCAGTGATAAATCCCGTTGCTGAGACGTCTCCAGTCCTTCGCTCCGGTGGAAAATACCCCGTCAGATAAACGTCAGCACGCTTTTTTTTCAGTTCTTCATAGAATTCCTTATATTTTTGTCGATCAAGATAAAAGGTAGATGTGCGGCCACTCTCATGCTCCGTGACATCAATCGCAAAACTGACTCCCTCACTGCCTTCACCGACACCTTTATAAGTAGTCGTCAATTCAACCGTTCCTCCCATATAAAATGGAACAGAAACATAGCTCTCTAAATCATTAAACACAACTTTAGCCGGCACTTCAGCCGTCGTTTCATCTGTATATTCTTCAATTGGATATAATAAATTCTTTGGTACTCCCTGCTTCTCCAAAGCAGAGAACGGAATTAAACGATTATGATGATCTTTTGGATTAAATGGTTCTGCTGCCTGACTTTCCGGCATACAGCTCGCTAATAGCAGTGCGAGTCCCGCAGTTACAATCAATTTATAAAACATATATAAAATTCCCTTCTTTAACACTGCAACAAGCGTAACAGAAATTTTACATAAGTTGAACGGTAAATGTCATTTTCGAAATAGAATGGTAATTATGTAACACGGGGACGGAGCGAGTGTTACATTCAACCATCTCCGTCCCCACTCTATTATTTAACAAATTTCCGAAAAGAGGTGTTGGCTATTCCACAAATCACCGCCACCCCAATGAAAGTAAACAAAAATAAAAAAGGTGACCTAGCCACTCCAAAAGCAACTTCATTTTCATATATTTCGATGTTGCCCCGGTAATGTTCAACATCAGGAACATAATTCATTGTTTTGATATACCCGATTCCTACAGTTCCGAGAAAATAGACGACATGAATGACAAAGGAAATAATGAGCGATTGCGTGATAATCTTCAATTTAAGCTACACCTCCAGACATTCAAAAACATCATTCTCACGTCTGATCCAGCCGTTACCTGTCCCGTTCTCATCAGCAGTTTTATTTAACGCGATCGCTTCCTTCAATGTCATCCAAACAGGCGTAAAATCCAGTTCTTCTTCATATTGATCTAGCTTTAAAGAGGACTGATAAGAAGCATCAATCTCACAAATATAATAGTGAGAGATCATTTCAAACAACGTATCTTCTTCAAAAAGATCCCGGTGATGCTCAATGACTTCTCCAACTTTTTCACCGACATGCGTGCACGTAAAGCCTGTTTCTTCTTTGATTTCACGGATAAGCGCCTGTTTATGCGTCTCTCCAGTCTCTACCCCACCGCCAGGCAGCTTAACGTCATGACCATTTGACAGCTCCACGAGAATCTGATTTCCTTTAAAAATAATGGCTCTTACAGCCGTTCGTATTTTCTTTTTAGATAAATCAGGCAAATGCTCCTGCTCGTAACATTTTCTAAACACCTTCCATTCCCCCATATCATTCTTTACGTAAAATACCTGGACTTTGTAATAATTCCCGGATATCATAAGATTTTTTTAAGTCAATTGCTCTTTTTTCTTTAACCGTTCAAGAATTCTTCTCTTCTGATACAGCATCGTACCTGCCTCAGCCAGATCCCCGATTAAAAACCGGTTGGAAATCGCACCAAAAAGAATGCCGGCAACAGGCACCATCTGCAGCAGCTTTTTAAAGCCGAACTGTTCTGTAAAGGTAAGGGTCACCTCTCTCCAACCCTGCAGCTGCGAAGCCATATCCCTTGATTTCGCTTCAGAATCAAACTGGGACAGCTCCTTTAAAATCGCTTCCTTTCCCACCACATCAGCGAGTGAAAACTGAAGACATTTTAAAATAAACACTCTTTCTTTTTTATCCTTCGGATCATAGCCGTGAAGCATGGCAATTTCCTGAAGGGTGGTCAGTGACATCGCAAGAATCGCTGGAATATCAATCGCCAGTGTGAACACACCACCGACTCCTGTACTTGCCCCTTGAACCGTTGCCGTCTGCTTTCTTCGCCCACCAAGCTTCAAAGATGCCTCTTTCATGACTTCAATCGGCACATGATCAAAATCAGAAAGCTGCGTCACTTCCCAGCCGGACGTCTTCTCAAGAAACCGGAACACCGCTTTTTCACTGAACAAATACCGTCCACCCGTCTGGATAAAACTGCCCAGCTCATCCAGCAGCTCACCAATTTTATTCTGAATAAACTTCGGCGTAAACTTATCCAGCAGCTTAAAAGGAAGGCGGATCAGCTTATCCCAAATCCAGCCACCCTTCTGCTCCTTCTCCCACTTTTCAATCTCTTTCAATCCTGCTAAAAGCTCCTGCTGTGACTCCATTTGCATTCCCGCCCTTTCCGTAGTGATTATGTTACGGATGAAGACTGGCTAAAGATTCAAAACGGGGACGGAGCGGGTGTTCTTTTTTCAAAAAAGGAACAACCGCTCCGTCCCCCTGATCACACCTCAATCCACCTCTCCTCCTCATGACTCCTCAAAATCGCATCCACAATCCTCATATTGTAATGACCATCCTCAAAGGTCGCAAAATGACTTCTTGCTCCCTGGTTCCTTACTGACTCATAAAATGACAGCATGAGGTTTTTCAGACAGTCCGGCCAGCCTTCCTGATGACCGCCTGGATAGTGAGCGTAAGTCCGGGCACTGTCTGTCAGCAGGCCTGGATCCTTCATTAAAAGCTGATTAGCCTCACTGCGCTTCCCGATCCACAGCTGATTAGGGCTTTCCTGATCCCATTCAAGCGTTCCGTCTGAAAGCGAAATGGTAAAGTGAAGGTGATTTTTCTTTCCGGCTGTCACCTGCGAAACGCTGAACATCCCTTTTGATCCATCTTCAAACTGCACGAGTACATTTCCAGCATCCTCTGAGCCAATTTCAACCTCTTCATACCGTCCCGCTTCTTCGTTTGAAAAAGTGGAAGAGTCTCCTTCAAGCGGTTTCTTTCTCACTGGATGAACGATGGACAAGTCTGCACATACACGCAAGATCCGCTGACCAAGTATGTGTTGCACTGTGTCACACCAGTGCGATCCGATATCCGCAACCGCTCTCGACCGCCCATTCAGGTCCGAATCCATTCTCCAGCTGTAATCTGTATCGTATAAGCACCAGTCCTGAAGATAGCCTCCTCCTATCAAATGGGGGTTTCCATATGAATGTGACGAAACCTTTACTCTGGCTTCCTCGATCATCGGATAATGCCTGTAGTTAAAGCACACACCATGCACCAGATTTTTTGATCGAGCCAATTCTAGCAGCTCTTCTGACTCCTCACTATTTAACGCCAGCGGTTTTTCTGAAAGCACATGTTTACCTGCCAGCAAAATCTTCTTATTCAGTTCATAATGCAATACATTTGGCGTACAGTTATGTACTACATCAATCTCAGGATTATGTAACAGTTCGTCAATCGAGTCATAAGCAAAAGCAAGCCGGTACTCAGCAGCAATTTCTCTGGCTTTCTCCAAAGAGCGTGACACAATCCCTGCCGCTTCAACCCCAGGCAACCGCTTAAGCGTTTCCAAATGTGCCATCGCCGAAAAACCAGTGCCCACAACAGCTGCCCGAATCATCTTTCCCATCTGCACTCCCCCTGTTCTGAAATCTACTACTATTTTAAATGATTTTGTAAGATTTTTCAGATAATAATAGGTGGAGCTTTCAAAACAGCATAAGGCGGAGCACACATATGCGCTCCGCCTTTCCAATCCATTATTTAACGGGAATCCAAATCTCGCAATAATAATCCTCACTCATCGGATCTCCATCCGGATAAACCTCAAGATCCGGCGTTCCAGCATGTTTATAGCCACTGACAGGAAACCACTCTGAATAAATTCGTTTCCACATTCCCTGAATAGCATGCGGCATCGCACCATTCACTCCGAAGACAGCCCACTTGGATGGAGGGATCTCAAGCTTTTCAAATCGCTCATTTCCTTCTCCATTATGCGAGGCGGCAACCCAGTAATCCAATAAATAAGGCCTTTCACTGCTTTTATCCACACATACACCGAGCACCCCTTTGATTTCACCATCATTCATAGCCGCAAGCTCGGCTGTCGTTCCATCCTGATTCACTTCCTGCCAGAGCTTCGGGATCTCTCTTGTATTTTCTCCGTTTTCCATCGATACCTCCCGCTTCACCCCTGTCAGTCTGATAGCCCCTTTTTCAATCATCTCAACATTCATCGCCTTTTCCCCTTCCAATGTCACCTGGATCACCAGGCGGTTATAGTATTTCAGCTTTCCACTGCCACTTTTTGCTTCTCTCGGTGAAAGACCATGCTGTTTTTTAAATGCTTTCGAAAATGCTTCAGGAGTGTCATAACCAAACTTATAAGCAGCATCAATGATTTTAATTTGATCCCTGACAATCTCGTGCGCAGCGAGCGTCAGCCTTCTTTTTCGAATATACTCCCCGACAGGCATATTCGTCAGCAGGGTAAACATTCTCTGAAAATGAAACGGCGAAACATTGGCCTGCTGTGCAATCCTCTCTGTCGACAGCTCCTCTAAAAGATGATCCTCGATATAATCAATAGATGCCTGTAAAGACTGGATCCAATTCACATTCATCACTCCCTGATTTCATCTTAATTCATCCGGGAAAAGAAAACCTGTCCGTTATTGCTATGTGTGAACAGGGTACACAAAACTCTATAAAGGTTTTATTTTATAAACGCGTAACCCCTGCTTCTATATAACTCCTGACTAACTTCCATTCATCAATGCTATTTCTTTTAAATGTCTGAAAAAATAAATGAGATCTGTCCAGCAAACTTCCGTCTATCTCCATCGTAGCGGTTATTATGACTAACGTTTCATCGTCTTTTAAAGGGAGCAACGATTTTTCGTTTATAATCCATTTCGCATCATTGTTCAGAACAAAGTCAAAACCCTGCTTCCATCCTTCTATTGATTCCTCATATCCAAAATCCACTATCTTCCCCTCATTAATTTCCCTTGCCTGATAATCTATTGAGATAATTGTTTTTAATTCACCTAAAGAACATGTTCTCCAAATGTTAAGATATGTATCGAGAAAATTCCTGAATGATTGATTCATTTTGTTCCTCCTTATCCACCATGAGTGAAGATCCCGTCACTTTTAAACAAAAAAACGAACCCCATCTTAAAAGGGTTCGTCTTTTTCCATTCATTTTCCTGCATACACATGAATCGCATTTCGTAAAAACTCTGTACCGCCTGGAATGTGTTGATCATAATAAGCGGTGAATCGCTCATCACTGACATACATATCCCCAAGTCCAGCGTGTGCTTCCTTTGAATACTGTGGCCAGGTGAAGCTGAGCCATTTTTTGTGAAGCTCAACGGCTTTTTGCGCTTCCTCTGACGCAGGGTCACCCGTCTCAAACCCGAGCTTTAGCTGTTCAAAAAAGGTTTGTTCAACCTCCTGCATTTCCTTATAGTCAGCCTCAGACAGCCCCATCATCTTTGCATTGCTGTCATCTACCACCTGATCCCCGTACTTCTCACGCACTTCTTTTCCATATTTCGCTTCATTATCCTGAATGAGTTTTTCTTTAAACCCTTCAAATTTTTCACGATCTGACATCGGAATGCCTCCTTCTTTACTTTCAATCGTCTTTTTCACGGTTGAAATGACTTGTTCAAGACGGGACTGTTTTTCAAGCAGGCGCTGATAATGCTGCTGCAAAGCCGAAACCTGATCAAATTCCGGATGATAAATAATCCGGATGATCTCCTCCAGACTCACCTCAAGCTCCCGGTAAAATAAGATCTGCTGCAGCAGATCCACTTCTCTCTGCCCGTAAATGCGGTAACCGGACGAGCTGACCCTGGCCGGCTTTAACAGCCCAATTTCATCATAATATCGCAGAGTCCGGCCGCTGACTCCCGATAACTTCGCCAGCTGATTAACGGTATATTCCATATGATCCCTCCTGACAATCTCAGCATAAGGCTTGACGCAACGTGAAGGTCAACAGGTAAAAATAAAAAATTTTAAAAAGCCATTTCGGTTTGTGAAATGGCTTTTCGGAAGGCTATTCTGGACATGAAGCGGGCTATGCCAAATGTCACAATTCTACGAAACACGCATGAAATCCTGCGAACCGCCGCCGATATTTTGCGAACCAGGCGCAACATTCTGCAAAACCCAGCACAAATTCTCTGAACCTCACCTCAAATCTTGCGAACCCCCTTACTCCTCAGCCAGCTTATAGCCGATCCGCTTAGGCGGTTCGTCCTCCTTCAGCTTCGGCAGCGCCATTAAGATGAAGCTGATCTGATTCACGTGCTGGATCAATTCAATACGCGATCCGTTATCCAGTGTCCCCATAAACCGAATCAGGCTCGGATTATAATAGCCGAGATCCTGAATATGAAACTGAACAGACTGACCATAGTTCACTAGCCTCGCTCCCACTTCATGATCTCGATCCAGCCCTTTCTCAAACTCTTTGATCATATCAACAATTTTTGTGTAAAAAGCACTCGCATAATTTTCTTCAGCCAACCGCTGTTCAATCGGCTTTATAACGGAAGGATCCGGTACATTCGGCGGTTTAAATTCCATAATAATGCACTCCTTCTTTTTGTGACCTTGTACTCTATAACTATATTTTACCACGATAAACTGAAATCGCCTCTGATCATCACACTAAAAAAACCGCCCCATCAAAGAAGCGGTTCATTATTTTAAAAACACTTCATCTCATCAGCAGATTATTCCACCACGACAATCTCCTGATTATTGTACAGCTTTTTCACATTCGCGTTGACGTTCTCTGTAACCAAGTAGGTTAACTCGCTTGTCGGACAAATAATATGATTGGAAACAGTGTCTAATTTATCTGATGTCACCATCGCGAGTATTTCAGTTGAGATATTGGCCATTTTTCTTTTAACAAGTGCTTCGGAAATGCTCGGTACGCTTATCCCAATATGGGGATCGATGTTGTATACACCCATAACATAAAGGTCAGCTCTCATTGAATCCAAAGCTTCAACAGTATCTATACCTAAATTGACCATGGATTGTTTGAATAACGTTCCGCCCACCATGATGACTTCGACATCCTGATGTTCTCCAAGCGCCATCGCGATTGGTGGACTATTGGTGATAACCGTGGCTTTTAATGATAGAGGAATTTGTTTAACAAATTGTAAGTTTGTTGTCCCTCCGTCAATCAGGATCACCATGTCATCATTAATGAAGTCCATCGCTTTTTTGGCCAGTCTCGTTTTGATGTCACTGGAAATATGCTGACGTGTAGTGAAATCAACCACAGGTGGCCCTATCCTGAGCGCACCACTATGAACTCTCTTAATTAACCCCTTTTTATCAAGCTCTTTTAAATCCCTGCGAATCGTATCTTCTGAAACGGATAATCTCCGGCTCATGTCACTTGCGATAATTTTATGTTCTTCATTTAGTATCTGCAGAATATTTTGCTGGCGTTCTTCTTTAAGCATGTTTGTTAACCCCTTTGTTCATGAAATATCATTCTTATTTTACCACATTTCATGCATTTAACAGCAACAAACATGCACAAAACGTGCTAAAAAACGCAAAAACAGGCTTTACATATTAATTGAAAGCGCTTATAATAATTAAAAACAAGCAAAAACACTTATAAGGAGGCACTAACGTGCATAAAAGAAAAATCGATATTGCGCCGTCCATTATGTGTGCGGACCTTTGCAATTTAGAGAGCAGCGTAAATGAAATTCAGGATTTAGGACTTGATCTTTTACATGTCGATGTCATTGACGGATACTTCAGCCCAAGCATGCCTCTTGGAATAGATACAATCAAACAATTAAAAACACGCACAAGCATGAAATTCGATGTGCACATTATGGCAAAAGAAAATGAGTATTTTATTCAGGAAATGATTCAGCTTGGAGCTCACCAGATTACGTTCCACTTAGAAACAAGCAATCACATAGACAGACACCTGCAGCTGGTTAAAAAAAGCGGACTGAAAGCGGGAATTGCACTAAATCCTGCCACACCGTTGTCAGAGCTTGAGTACATCCTGCCTTTATGTGACACCGTTTTACTCATGCTGATCAACCCGGGCTTCGCTACTGATAAGAACGAAAAACAAGTTTCGTATGCTGCACAAAAAGTTCAGGATCTGCGTCAACTGATTGATGCGAAAGGATTAAATACACGCATTGAAGTAGATGGAAGAGTTTCTTTTGAAACCATTCCTGAATTAGTGAAAGCTGGTGCAGATATTCTTGTCGCCGGAAGCACAAGTCTTTTTGCTGCGAACCAGAGCCTTGAGGAAAATAAAAAGCTGATGGACGAGCAAATTATGAAAGGTTTATACGAGGAGGTTAAATAAATGAACCAATACCTTGAATCAGTTGATGAGATCACGAAAGAGCTTACGACTACATTACAAAGTATTAATAAGGAAGAAGTGACACTGCTGCTCAATGAAATCAGCAAGGCTGATAAAGTATTTTTTGTTGGCGTCGGAAGAGTGCTGCTATCACTTAAGTCAGTAGCGAAAAGACTTGCACATCTCGGAGTTAACACGTATATCGTAGGCCAGATTACTGAACCTGCTATTACGGAAAAGGATTTGCTGATTGTTGGTTCAGGCAGCGGAGAAACAGCCTTCCCGCTCATCATTGCTAAAAAAGCCAAGCAGCACAATGCAAGAGTTGCCCACATTGGCGCAAACCCTGAAAGCTCTATGAGAGAATTTGCTGACGTCTTTGTTCGGATCCCAGTGACTACGAAGTTAAACAAACCTAATGAAATCCCATCCGTTCAGCCAATGACGAGTCTGTTTGAACAAAGTCTGCTGCTTCTCGGAGATACATTAGCCTTGATCATGATTAAGGAACAGCAAATTAACATGAAAAATCTTTGGGAGTTCCACGCTAACCTCGAGTGAGTGAAAATCTTTTACAAGGGAGACATGAAGATGCGCGCATTACACTTCGGAGCAGGGAATATCGGAAAAGGATTTATCGGTTATGTGCTGAGTAAGAATGGCTATGACGTTTGCTTTGTGGATGTTAACCAGCAGATGATTGACGACATTAATCAACACAACCGTTATGAGATTGAAATTCTAAGTGAAGAGCTTCGTATGGAAACGATCTCCTCTGTTACAGCTTTAAACAGTATCACCCAACAAAATGAGGTGATAGAGGGCATTGTTCATGCTGATATCATTACGACATCTGTAGGTGTACAAAATCTTTCGAAGGTCGCAGTGATTCTCGCTGAGGGATTGAAAAAACGAGTTAAATCAAATCCCAGGGAAATCAATATTATGGCGAATGAAAATGCCATTCATGCAAGTTCAACCCTGAAAGCGGAGGTTTATAAACTCTTCACTCAGGATGAGGCCGATGCCATTGACGAAATGGCTTCTTTTCCAAATACTGCGGTTGATCGATTGGCGCTGTCAAGACCAGGCGATAATGGGGATATTCCTATGGTAGAGCCATTTTACGAATGGGTTATTGATCAATCTGAAAGAATTGAAGATAACCTGCCCCTTCTTCAGGGCGTTACCTATACAAATGATTTGCTGCCTTATATTGAACGGAAGCTTTGTATCGTCAATATGGGACATGCCGCTACCGCTTACCTTGGACATTTAGCTGGATACCGCACCATCAGGGAAACGCTTGAAGATGCTGAGATCGCAATCCTGGTTAAAGGATCAATGCAGGAAGCAGCCCGTTATATTGAGATGAAATTTGATGCAAACCCTGCGGAACTGAATGATTTTATTGATAAAATTTTGAGCCGCTTTAAAAATCCCCAGGTGAATGATGATGTGAAAAGAGTAGGTAGATCCCCTATCCGTAAGCTTGGAAATAATGAAAGAATGCTTACGCCAACGTTGTCATTACATGATTCAGGGATACGTGTTAAATACCTGACAGAAGCGATTGCTGCCGGTTTTCTATTTGATGTTCCGGAGGATGAAGAGTCAGAAAAACTTCAGGAATTCATTTCTGCCAATGGAATTAACAAGGCTGTTGAAGAAATCAGTGGTGTTAAAAACATTGAACTGATTGAAGAAATAAGCAATACGTACAAGACTTTAAAGAAAAAAAGATTATCTGTTTAGTCATGAATTAGAGGAGGAACTTGAGAATGTTAGCTGATCTTTTAAAAGGAAATATTTATTTTACGGATGAATTGCCAACGTGGGAGGAATCAATAAAAGTTGCAGCTGAACCCCTCTTAAGTAAGCGCTTTATTACAGAAGATTATGTTCAGGATATGATCAAAAATGTACAGATCAACGGCTCATATATCGTGATTGCGCCTGGTATTGCCATGCCACATGCTCAAAATGAGGGAGGGGTTTTAAAGACCGGGATCTCGTTTTTAAAAGTTGAAAATAGCGTAACTTACCCTGAAGACAAAGAAGTAAACATTTTGTTTGTCCTTGCAGCTGAAGACAGTAACGGTCACCTGGAGCTGATCTCAGACCTGTCATCACTGCTGATTGACGAGGACGTCATGGAGCAGTTGAAACAGACCAAAAAAGAAGAAGAGGTTATTAGTCTGATCAATTCACTTGAATAAACAATAAAGGGGATGTGAAAGAAATGACAAACGTGGCGAACTTTGAGGAGCACAGTCATACTGAAGACAAAAAGCCGTCTGTCCGTGCAAAAATTCAGGCCGTCGGGGGATTCCTGACGAACATGGTACTCCCTAACATCGGCGCATTTATTGCATGGGGTATTTTGACCGCGCTGTTTATTCCTACTGGCTGGATTCCTAATGAACAGCTTGGTGAAATCGTCGGCCCGGCGATCACCTACCTCCTTCCATTGCTTCTTGCCTACACCGGAGGAAGAATGGTTGCCGGCCAAAGAGGAGCTGTGATGGGTGCGATCGGGGCCATTGGATTGATCGTCGGCTCTGATATTCCAATGTTTCTTGGTGCAATGATCATCGGACCTTTAGGTGGATATGTGATTAAGAAATTTGATCAGCTGATCGAAAACAGAATTCCTGCCGGTTTTGAAATGATCGTCAATAACTTCTCAATCGGTATACTCGGTTTCGGTTTGATGATCGTATCCTATCTGTTCATTGGACCCGTGATTGAAAATGTGAATGATGCCATGACCTCGGCGATTCAAGCTCTTGTACAGACAGGCTTCCTGCCACTGCTTTCGTTAGTCAATGAACCTGCGAAAGTATTATTTTTAAATAACGTTATTGATCAGGGTATTTACTATCCGCTCGGCATGCAGGATACGCTTGACGCTGGAAAATCAATCTTCTTTACAGTTGCTTCAAACCCTGGACCGGGTCTTGGACTACTGCTTGCTTTCACGCTCTTCGGAACTAAAGTCGCAAGAAGAACAGCACCTGGTGCGATCGTCATCCACTTCCTTGGCGGTATTCACGAATTGTACTTCCCGTACGTATTAATGAAACCACTTACAATTATCGGAATGATTGCCGGTGGTATGTCCGGGATTGCTGTTTTCAGCTTTTTCGATGCCGGACTTGTAGCAGGACCTAGCCCTGGCTCTATTTTCGCTTATCTTGCCCTGACACCAAGAGGAAATTTCCTCGGCATCATTTCAGGTGTCTTAGTCGCTGCTGCTGTAACGTTTGCAGTAACATCGGTTATTCTAAAGCTTGATAAAAACACAGGTGATGAAGCTGACTTAACGAGCTCAATCGCTAAATCAAAATCGATGAAGGCTGAAGGAAAACAGTTAATGAACTTTTCAGCTGACGCTTCAACAACACAGGAAATCAGCAAGATCTCGTTCGCTTGTGATGCAGGTGCTGGAAGTAGTGCATTAGGCGCGACTACGTTTAGAAAAAAGCTGCAAAAGAAAGGTATTTCCAATATCGAAGTCAAGCATTACCGTATTGAGGATGTACCTGAATCATCAGACATCATTGTTGTTCACAAGAATTTATCGGATCGCGCAAGAATGGCACACGGTGATAAGAAAATCATCACGATTGAAAGTTACCTGAATGATCCGAGTCTCGATGAGCTTTTAGATCAATTAAGTAAGGATTAAGCCTTTGCCTCTCATTTTATTCGTAAACGCAAAGCTCCCTACCAGACTTTATCACGATGAAGTCTGGTAGGGAGCTTACTTTTTATTCATTTGTCACAAATAAACGATTCTTCTAAATCGCTCAGGCTAATTGCTAAAAAATACTCCACATCTCGTCTTTATTGACCTTACGTTTTCTTACCCGCTTTGCCAATCTCTGCTCCTCAACCTGCTTACGGCGGTCATTCATCTTGCTTTCGATGAGGCTTCTGTCCTGATAGTACATCTCTACGTTCACCTGCCTTCTGTTTACAAGCTGAGTTCACCATAATTCGCAACATCATAGTCAGAATCAGCCGGCTGTTCAGCACCTTCCACACTACCTTCTTTTAATCGGAGAAGCGCTTTAACCGCTCCTCTGATCTCGGGTGTATCTGCTATCATTGTGCCCAAAAGGTCGATGTGTTTAATCGTCGTTTTGAGTTCTGAGATATCCAGATCTTCTCCAAATCTAAGCTTTCCAGCTACAATGAGCGTGACCGGTTTATCGTAGGCTGCATACTCTTCTGTGGCCCACTGTTCTTCGTTTTCAATCAGCACGTATTGTCCCTCATATGATAGGATTTCAGCCTCAATATTTGTCTTCTCATAGAGCAGATCCTCAAGATTTTCATCTACAACCACAATAGAGGTCGTCTGGATTTGATCAATCGCCTGCTCCAACTGCTCACGGGTCACATCTTTTTCGAAATAGATCGGTTTTGATGTCATGAGCTTTGCTCCTTTGAGGCGGCGCAACGTACGTGCTGAATAAGACTGTGATGAAGTCAGTAAAGTAAAACCTTCCGGGATTTTGACTGTTTCCCCGTTAACCGTGTGTGAAAGAGCGAATACAGCTGATTCCTGAGATTCATGGAAATACAACAATCCATTTACAGTGAGGTGTTCAATCTTTGTTTTTAATTGTTCAAGAGATAAGTCTTTTGCAAGAGTCAACTTTCCATTTACCGTCAGCTTAACAGAAGACTGTATTGAATCGAGGTATGCGTTATTCAGCTCATGTTTCCCATTGATTGTTCTTGGCTTTTCACCTGAATACGTTTCAGACATGCCAGTCATATGCTTTACTTTGCTTTGAATGATTCCCTGCAAATGTACCGGGGAGACTATCGAGCCAACAACATATAGTCCTTCGATTTTACCTTGAAGGTCTTCTTCTTCAATGTCATCATCGAAAATAACACTTCCAACTGTAAGTAATTGAACGGGGTCCGCAATTGACTGAAGGTATTGCCGTGACAGAACGGTTTCACCTGTAAGGGTTTGAAACTCTCCATTTATTTCAATGCTTGCCCCAACGTTTTTACTTTTTAAAGAAGATAACAAGTGAGCCGTCTCTCTCGAATAAATAATACAACCTACATTTTCAATGCTTTCGATTTCAGAGACCGTTTTCTCCGTCGCTTTCGTTAAATTGATGACTCCTACATTCCCAATTCGCTGCTTTTTCATGTTAATCTTCCTCCAATTTCTTTTTTAATTGTTTCAACGCCTGACTTAATTTGTAGCGGACCGTAGCGGCAGGCAGATGCAGCTGTTGACCAATTTCTTTACTTGATAATCCAATCCAGTACCGCTTAAAGATAATATCCTTGTATTCCTGTGACAGATCGGCAAGTAATTCAGTGACCTCAATATGAGTAAATCGCTGATCCAGTCTGATTTGCTCAAAGTCATCCTCCCACCCTGTCAGCCGCTGCTCTTTTCTCCGTTCATCAACCAGCTGATTTTTCATCACCCGGAAGAACCAGGCACGCTGTTTATAAACAGGCAGTTCCTGAAGCATACTTTCATGAGCAAGCGATTTGATCACAGCCTGCTGAATCAGGTCATCTGCTTCCTGTTCATGTCTTGCAATTGACCTGGCAAACCTGCGCAGATTAGTTTCCAATTCCAGATACAACTCACTGGACTCCATCGGCTTCACTCACTTTTTCGTGGTTTCATGTATATAACGTTTCGGCATCGGAAAGTGTTGGACCTTTTTTAAAAATAATTTTCCCCATAGAAAAAAGCTCCCCTCAAAGAGAGAAGCTTTTCACCTTAATCCTCCACCACACCAGGTGTTTTAAATCTCGGGAATTGAATAGCGATCGCAATGATTCCTGACAATGCGATCAGCATTGGATAAATACAGAACGGTACAATCTCCACAGGAGAAATGCCCGCTACACCTGCTACTGCAAGCAGCTGTGCACCGTATGGAATCAGCCCCTGCACAGAGCTTGAGAAAATATCAAGCAGACTCGCAGATCTTCTATTGTCGATACCAAAACGTTCTGAGATCTGTCTTGCAAGCGGACCTGCCGTAATAATTGAGATCGTATTGTTCGCTGTTGCGAAATTCACCGTACTTACGAGGCCGGCAATCCCTGCCTCTCCACCGCGCTTGGAATTGACTCGTTTTGTAACAGACTGAAGCAGAAATTCAATGCCGCCATTCTGTTTGATGAGTTCCACCAGTCCACCAAGTAAAATCGCAATCATCGCAAGCTCAAACATATTAGAGAATCCTGTTCCAATCAGTTCGATCAAGGTCAGCAAACTGAATTCACCAAGTCCTAGACCTACAATTCCAGCAAAAATAATACCGCCAAGCAAAACAAGAATGACGTTTGCTCCTGCAATCGCAAAGATCAGTACGCCTAAATACGGAAGCACCTGCAGGAGATTATAAGGATTCGATTCCTCCAATGAGGCACTTGATCCCGTTGTCATCACAGCGAAAATGATTGCTGTAATGATCGCAGCCGGAAGAACGATTTTAACATTTGCTTTAAACTTATCCTTCATCTTCGTTCCCTGCGTGCGTACTGCTGCAATGGTCGTATCTGAGATAATGGACAGATTATCACCAAACATCGCGCCACTCACAATCGCACCCATCGCCAGCGCAACACCGATATCTGTCTGCTCTGATACACCAAGTCCGATCGGTGCCAGCGCCACAATCGTACCTGTAGAAGTCCCCATAGAAATAGAGATAAAACATCCTATAATAAATAATCCGACGATCAACAGATTCTGCGGTAAAAAGGACAGTCCAAGATTGACCGTCGAATCTACTGCACCAGCACCATCAGCAACGGATGCAAAAGCTCCTGCTAAAAGAAAGATAATGACCATCAAAATAATATTCGGATGACCTCCACCCTTAGACAGCTGCATCACCTTCGTCTGAAAATCAGTTTTGCGATTCATCAGTAAGGCGACCAAAATCGCAATAAATAAAGCAACCAGCACAGGCATTAAATAAAAATCACCCGTGATTACACCTGAACCAATAAATAATAAAATAAATATGCCAAACGGAATCAGAGCAAGCGGATTACTCTGAGGTATTTCCTGATTCGTCATAAGAATGCACCTCCAACCTTTTGTTTTAACAAATCCTATAAACTTCAAACCTGCGGCCAAACAAAAAAGCTTCTCCCATAAGAAAAGGAAGAAGCTTTTAATCAAAAGCAAACCACTTTTCTTATCTCCCAGGCTCATGCCTGCTGGAATTGGCACAGTACTCATCCAAGTCTGCTGCCGAGGCTTCAAAGGGCCAGTCCCTCCACCTCTCTTCATAAGAAGGTCTTGCAGGTATTTAATTTATTGTTGAATGATAAAAGATTTAAAAAAGGATGTCAACGGATCTTGATAACTTCGGAAGATTCATATTATTTCGTCGCTGATTACCTGAGCGGCTGAAACCGTTTCCTTCCATAATACATTTCTAAGGGTAAAAGCAACCATCCCTATAAGCAAGCAAAATAACCCCACAAACATAAAAACCGCACCTGCACCGAATAACCTGACAAGTATCCCACCGATTAATGGGCCAACTACAACACACAAGCTGCATATGGTCTGATTAATACCTGATACTCTCCCAATATTCTCTTTCGAAGTATGCTTATGGATGATATATTGAAATCCCACCGAGTATAAACCCACACCAAGACCAATGATAGCACCGAAAATGATGGGCTGCCATAAAGGGAATCCTGCCTCAAGTAATCCAATTCCTCCAAATCCAATTCCAACGCAGGCAAGACTTCCACCCATGAGCCAACCGTAATCCCGCAGATTTGAAAATCGATTTAACAGCACAATCATGACAACGGCACCCGCTCCGGAAGAGGCAAACAGATAACCGATTAATTCAGGTTGATCAGGTGACAGCTCTCTGAACCATGTAGTGAATTGAATATCAATCATCTGGATTGTAAGTAAACCTAAAAAAGCGAGCATAAAGCTGACCCATAGTGGACGGCTGGTAAAAATGATCAGCCAGCCTTCACGCCATGAAATCCAAAAATCACCTCTATTATTGTGAGCCATAGCATAAGAATCTTTTTCAAACACTGAATATTCTCTTCTCATACTGAATAAAACAAAACACGAAATAATGAGCATTATTGCGTTGATCAAAATACATATTTGCGGTGATACTGCTCCTGCTATCACTCCTCCAATTAACGGTGCTGCAATTTTAGAAAACTGCAGCATGATTCCATTTAAAGAAAAAGCCTGGAAAAGCTGATGCTCTGGCACCACCTCTTTTACCATCCCCTGTTGAGCAGGATAATGAATCAAATTCACCACTGATCTGCACGCAATGATGAGTAGCGCGAGCCATGGACCCGAAACGAAGACCAGCATAAGCGTCAACACCACACTGATAAGATCAGCCAAAAACATCATTTTCAGCTTGTCAGTCCGGTCGGCAAACACTCCTGAGAACTGACCTAATAGCGCTTGCGGCAATGCCATTGCAACGGGAATTAAAGCGATTAAAAAAGGATCTGCCTGCCAGACGAATCCAAATAAAATCATAATCGCGACAGCATCAAAATAATTTCCCATGACAGAAATTGAATAAGACGAAAACATCTTTACAAACAAACGATTGCCCCAAATAGAACGATCTAATTTACCTGCTGACATATAACAATCACCCTGCTTCCTGATTAATATCATCAGTTTAGTGGCTCAATGTCAGAGGATGATCAAATGAACAGATTCAGACGCTGTTTTACCAGACTTACCTTTCGATCCGGCAAATACTCCCGTTTCATTTCGTCTGCATTTGCTTTTAAAAGCATAAATAATTCTTCATCCAATTTAAGTTTATCTAGTAAGAGAAGCGTGATTTCAAAGTAAAAAAAGAGATGAGATGTAAACTTTGTATTTTTCACCACATGATATCCCTGCTCTATATCCTCACGACCTTTTTTAAACGAGCCCCGCTGGAGATGGAGAATTCCAGTGATCACATAAAATATGCCAAGCTCCCTTTGCAAAGGATTATTCTGATAAAACTGTTCCATCTCAATAAATAGTCGATTAAATTCACTCGTTTCTCCACCGCATAGCAATAGAATCAACTTAAAATTCATAAGGGAAGGGTTAAATCCGTGATCAGATTTCAGCAGTTCAGGGTATTTTAACGTCATCGACTTAAACTGTCGATCAGCTTTTTTAAGGTCTTGATCCATTACAAATAAATAAAACAAACCTAATGTCTCAGCTTCAAAATGTGATCTTTCAGAAAACACCTCTTTCTCGAGTCCACGCTGAATATACTGAATGGCTTCACGAAAATTGCCAGTCTGAGTGTGATAAATATGAATCATGTAATACAGTTTTTGATCCATATTGGCATGATCATTGATGAACCAGTCAATATCAGCCTTCATAAAGGCAAAAACAGGCTTATATTCTTCCGGAACCATAAACCCTAAATGCTTTTCCTCAATAAACGTTTGCATGGCTTCTCCATGACCAAATAGATGATATCGCTTAATCAGACCTTCAAGCATCTTATTTATTTCCGGATCCTGATAGGCTGCGTCATCCATTCCAACATCAATTTTCTTCAACACATACCCATGACCTTTTACGGTCTCTATCACAATAAAATCAGACAGCTTCTTCAGTTTCTTCCTCACACGGTAAATATGATCATCCACCGTTCTGTCTGTAGGCGCATCCATCGGCCAAACCGCATCGAGCAGCTGAGACCTCGAAAATACCTGGTCGGCACGTTCATAAAGAAACTGTAAAAGAAAAAATTCTTTTCTTAATAATTGAACTTGAGTGCCTTTATACGATGCAGTATAGTCTGCAAGATTAAAGGTTAGTTGAGACATAAAATCACCTTTTATAACAAGTTTTCTTTTATTATATCGATAATTCTTGATTACGTGGAAATTAAAGGAGATTTCACCCGGATAACAGAATAGTAGCATGAGGAACAGGAAAGGACCAGTCAAATTGAAACATGCTTTAATCGTCATTGATGCCCAGCAGGAGCTGATTGAAGGAAATGAACAGGAAGCTGGCATTGTAAATAAGGAATTATTGATCAAAAATATCAACTTTGTCATTCAAAAGGCGCTTGATGCTGAAAGTAAGATTATTTTTATCTGTGATAAAGATGTAGCCAATGGAGAGGGAGATGGGTTCGAGGTACATCAGGACATTAACATTCCGCAAGGGGCAGTGAAATTCGAAAAATATGCAACGAATTCATTTCACGGGACGCCTTTGCTTGAGTATTTGAAGGAGCAGGAAATTGGCCACCTCGTCATTGCCGGCTGCAAAACGGAGCATTGTATTGATACTGCTGTTCGCACTGCTACCATTAATGGGTTCGATGTCACCTTAGTGGGAGATGCCCATTCTACATCAGATTCAGCTGCCTTATCTGGTGAACAGATTATTGCGCATCATAATTCGACACTCCATGGACACTATAACGTTGAACACTTTTCTCTTGTCCGTCAGTCGTCTGAAGAATTGTTTACTCCGACACACGATGAATATCGTTAACGCGAAAAAAGTTTCCCTGCAAACTGGGAAACTTTTTTAAATATAAATATTCATTCCTGTTGTCAGGGTTCACTGGCCATGTGTTGTACTAAATTCATAAACCTGATATTTCCCAGTGTCTGAAGAAAATTTTAAAACATTTCGATCCTCAGGTATTCCTTCAAAATAAGCACCGATACAGCCCGTTTTGCAACGATGTCCAGACAATAGGATATTTACATTATCATTTCCATGTTTCTTCTCGATTTCATGCATGAAGCTGAAAATCCGTTTTGCAAACAACTCAGGATCTTCTACCCCTTTATACACGTCAGGATCGGGTAACGGCCCTTTCATATGTATATCTTTCACTGGTAATTGATCAGCCTCACCTACATCAATCACATTTAACCTTTCATCTGTGAGTGCCTGTTTCCCTGTCACTATCTCCGCTGTCTGGACTGCTCTTTCCTGTGGTGAAGAATATACGAAATCAAATTTCACATTCTGTAGTTCAGTCTTCAATGAATGTGCTTGTGAAATACCGTTTTCATTTAACGGAAGCCCTGTTCTGCCCTGCATTTTTCGTTGCAAATTTAAATCTGTCTGGCCGTGCCTGATGACATAAATCATAACCCTATCCCCCATTTTTGGTCTTTGTTAACAGAATACTGAAATTTCTTTTTACATATTTTATCATACAATGTGTGCAAGTTAGATGGATGTCTAATGAAAGTCCCGATCCTTGAATTGGAAGTGATGGAATTAAATTTTGAAACGATTGAATGACGGTCAGGAATGAAGGAATTAACAGGGTGTTGTGATGGAAAAAATGAGGCTGCTTGAGGTAGTGAGGGAATTAATTTCTCAAAAGACTGAAATAATTCCCAGAAAGATGGAATAAAATTCTGAAACGATTGAATCTCTCACTCAAGTGATGGAATCCCGCGGAGCAGCCCCACAATCAAACCACACAGCCGCTTCCGCGTGATCCTCCTTCATGAGGTGACCCCTGCACAAATCTAAAAAACCTCCCCACATATACTGTGAGAAGGTCAAATCATCACCTGAACAAATCCACTAAACGATCCCAGAAGCTTTTCTCTTCCTGAACCGCATCCTCTGTCTGCTCTTCATCCGGCTTCTGAATCGCCGCTGTCTTAATGACAAACTGAACGGTTTCCACGTTTTCATTCTGCTCGGATACAAATGAAACCGGCTCGAAATCGGATTTGTCAAACTCTCCGATCAGTTCATTGATTTCGACTTCAATCTGATCCGGCAGGTCACTTGTGGCATCAGCGAGTTCAGCTGTGCCGTCGTTTAGCTGGACAGCGCCGTTTTCAAGCTCTCCTGTTCCCTCATTTACACCGGCTAAGCCGTTGTGCAATTCACCGTATGAGCCCGCAAGCTCTCCAACGCCGCCGGTATATGAAACCAGTCCTGAATGAAACTGATCATAATTCGCAGACAGTGTCTGAAGCCCCTCCTGCAGCTGTTGCAGGGATTCGTCCATGCTGGTTGCAGAAAGGCTTGTTTCAAGCTGATCTGCCATTGTGTTCAGCGTGCTTTGAAGATCAGTGAGTGCCCCTGCACTCGTTTCCAGTGCCGGTGAAATCGCATCAAATGCCTGGCTGACTGCATTATATGTTTCTTTTACAGCCAGCGATGCCTGATAGCTCTGTACCAGCTGATCAACCGTTGCCGGATCCGCTCCACTTTCATAAAGGGCCTGTATGTCAGCCTCTGATACGAAAGCCTCCGGAATCGCTGCTACTGCCTGATCCAGCGCGCCATATGCCTGGCTGTACTGGCCGCTGAGTTCCGTTAAACCACCCTGAACTTCACCAAGACCGCCGGCAATCTGACGTAAGCCGCCTGTCAGTTCTGTAAACTGGCTGAGATTCATATTACCGGATCCCGCTCCGACTGCCTGACTCAGCTGCTGCAGTGCTCCTTTAATGGAATCAGAGCCTTCAACGAGGGATCCTGAATTTGCCTGGAGCTGGTTAATGCCGTCGAGATACTGTGCTGAGCCGTTGTAAAGACTGCCTACACCATCGTTCAACTCAGCTACTCCATCTCTCAGCTCGCCGACCCCGCGGTTGACCTCTGATGTGGCATCCGCAAGCGGCATCACTTCTTCCTTCAGGTTTTCTGTATCCGGTGCTTCGATCGCCATATTGGATGGTACAGCTGCGATCTGAATGGAATCCATTTCAAGATCTGTTACGTCTGCGTTGACGGTAAAAGATTCCTCGGATTCAGGTAGCACAGTAAAGGTTACCTGTCTGTCCTTACCTGCATTGGCAATCGTGCCATCCGGTGCCTGAATGTTTTTATACCGCTCAGAGTCAAAGGTCATCGTGATCTGAAGCAGGTAATTGTTAAAGAATACTTCCTGTCCCTCTTCATTTTTAGCGGTATCAATCTGAATCTGAAGCTCGCCTTCTTCCCCGGCAAGCTCTTCAGCAGTCATTTCTTCACCGTTCAGTTCGTAGGTGATATCAAATTCCCATGGCAGAGCCTGATTATCAAGGTTCCCCTGGTAATAGAATTCATCCTCCTGTGCTGTGAACTCTATCCGGTCATCCTCCTGCTCGATAGCAGTCAGGTCTGTTAAGTTCTGCACGCTCGAATACGATCCGTAATCCGTGATGGTGCCTTCCTCGCTAACCGTGAAGTTATTGACGACGTAAAGATCCTGTTGCGCGCCTGATGAATCCAGATTCGCATAAATGACTTCATCTTTTTTATCAAAAGCACCCGGTCCCTGAGCAGAAGAGTCCTCTGCAGGCTCCTCTGATTCAGCAGATACGAGAATCGTTGGCATAGCCAGAAGAAATGCCGTGAAGGTGGCTGTTGTGCGCTTTAATTT
Organism: Jeotgalibacillus aurantiacus; assembly: GCF_020595125.1. Taxonomy (NCBI): domain Bacteria; kingdom Bacillati; phylum Bacillota; class Bacilli; order Caryophanales; family Caryophanaceae; genus Jeotgalibacillus; species Jeotgalibacillus aurantiacus. The sequence continues at coordinate 81,171 of NZ_JACNMS010000006.1, read as the reverse complement.
CATGTTCATTTCCCCTTATAAAAGTTTGGTTTCCATGACGTTTTTTCTATGATTTTATCAAAAACAACAAGCATCGCCGGCAGGACGAACACGACCATGACAAACGCCAGCAGCGCTCCGCGGCCGAGTAACAGACCGATCGATGATACAACTGGATTCGTTGATGTCAGCCACAGGATAAAACCGACACTTGATAAAATGGAGGCTGAGATAAAAATCGCAAACAGCTTTTCATCAATCGTCTTTTTAATCGCCTGCATCGCGCTCATTTCCTGTCTCAGCTTGTAATAGTTTTCAGTAAACAGAATGCCGTAATCCACCGTTGCAGCCAGTTGAATCGTACTGATCAGCAAATAGCCGATGTAGACAAGCGGCGCATCTGTAAAATACGGGATTGCGAGGTTAATCCAGACGGACGCCTGAATCGCCAGCAGCAGTACGACCGGTATAGATAAGGACCGGAAAGTGATTAATAAAACCAGCCCCACCGTCACAACGGTCATGATGTTAACGAAAGTATTGTCTTCCTGTACAATCTCTCGTATATCGTACAGCGAAACACTTTCACCCAGCAGGTGTGTGTCATCATAATACTGGTCTGCTGTCTCCTTCACCTGTTCGATCAGCGAAAAAGCAGCTTCTCCTTCAGCATCCGTTTGTGCAAAGATCGTAATTCGCGCATAATTGCCGGAGTAAAACTGTTCAGTCACAGCTTCATCTAGATACTCAGGCGGAACGGCAGCACCCACGACATTTACGTAAGACATCACGCTTACAACATTCGGCAACCCTTCAAGCTCCTGCACAAGCGCTTCTTCTGTCCCGCGGTCCTCTTCCGGAACAAGCAGCACCATCGGCATTTCTTTCCCAAACACTTCCTCTGTTTTCACCACGTCCTGACCGGCACGTGTATCCTCTGGAAATTCACCCGCTCCATAAATGAATGTCGTATTACTCTGCGCCAAAAAGGCCGGCACAATCAGTAACATGACAATAAGCAGACTCGGAATTCTCAGCTTCATCACTTTTGACCCGACGTTTTTAAAGTCAGGAATAAACTGACGGTGCTGCGTTTTATCAATCCATTTATAAAACATCAGTGTAAGCGCCGGCAGGAAGATGATGACGCTGATAAAGCTTAGCAGTATCCCTTTCACAAGGTTAATACCTAAATCAGAGCCAATCCCAAAGTCCATAAAGGTCAGTGCCATGAACCCGAAAAAGGTCGTAGAGGCACTGGCAATGATCGCCGGGAAGGATCGCTTCATCGCAAGCTTCATCGCCTCTGTAGGGTCGGATACCTGCTTGCGGTAATCTGAGAAGCTGTGCAGCAGGAAGATCGCATAATCCAGTGACACGGCCAGCTGCAAAATCGGCGCAACTGACTGCGTGATAAACGACACTTCTCCCAAAAAGATATTCGACCCCAGATTAATCAGGATCGAAACCCCAATGGCCGTTAAGAACAGTACCGGTTCCACCCATGAGTTCGTTGATAAAATTAAGATGATGATAATAATCGGTACGAGCAGCAGCGCGGCATACATGGATTCATCACCTGCCATCGTCTGCGAAACAGCCGTTGTCACGGCTTCACCCGTGATCGTCCCATCTTCTCCAATCAGATCATAGATTTCATTGGTCACTGCGACTTCCTGCTCTTCTTCAATCGTGACCGAAATCAGAGCCGCTCCATCCTGATAATAAGAAGAAAGCATGTCCTGATCGGCCATTTCAAGCGGCACCGTGAGATCCATCACATCGTCAAGCCAGGTGACGGCGCTGATCCCTTCTATTTCTTCAAGATTCTGTTTCATCTGAAGTGCTTCTGTAACCGTCACATCCTGAATCATAACCCTGGCATTTGGAACAGGCTCATCAAATTCCTGCTCCATCAGCTCCACCGCTTCAATCGACGGTGCATCATCCGGTAAGTAGTCAGCCATATTGTAGTTAACCGAAACAGCGAACTGAGCGGCTACACTCACGAGCGCTAAAATGAAAAATACGATTACAATACTTCTTTTATGTTTAATGACCCGGCTAGTCCAGTCGATAAGTCGTCATCCTCTCTTGCAAGTCCCATTTCTGTACTCTACTATTGTATGGACACCGTGTTGGATATTCAACAAACAGTTTGCAAACGCATGTCAGTTATCCAACACATTTTAAAAAAGTGTTGGAATTTCACAAATTGTTAACAACGGGAGGGATCTCTCTAATGAAAAAAAAGCTCGATCACCGCAAACGTTATACACGGAAAGTATTAAAAGACAGCCTCATTTCACTGCTGGCAACAAAACCAATCTCCTCTATTACCGTCAAGGAAATCTGTGAAATGGCTGATATAAACCGGTCTACCTTTTATACGCACTATGCGGATCATCTGGATCTGCTCAATAAAATCGAAGAAGAAATCATTGAGGATATGAACCAGTACCTACAAACCTACAGTTATGAGGCGGAAGAGGAAGCCATTCAGATTACACAGAAAATCCTCAATTATATTATTGAGAACAAGCTTGTACTGCAAACTTTGTTGCAATCCAACGGTTCACCGACTTTTGAAAAAAAGCTGATGGAGCTGACCCGCCAATATATGATCAATAATTGGATGAAGGAAAACGTAGTAAATGCTGAAGAATCAAGATATTTAAGTACTTTTGTGATCAGTGGTGCCATTCATGTCATTAAAGACTGGATCGAACAGGACATGGACCAGTCTCCGGAAGACCTCGCTAAAATGATTAACAGCTTTGTCAACTACGGATTTTCGTATCTTGAGTAATGAAATTTTACTATATTCATATTGTTTTACTTCTGTAAATCAGCTAGTATTTAGAAATGGTTGACAATATCAGGAGGAATATAGAAATGAATCAACGTGGAATTAAGTCAGAAAGAGAAACCATTTATTTTGTTATTGCCATTGTCTTTAGCATCATGGTGTATATCGGAGCTGCCATCTCCATTGTCGGAATCGGCATCGCACTTGCGGTTTTAATGGTTGTTTTATTTATGAACGCACTCATGCTTGGATCGATCCGTGGAAACGGCGTCCGGGTCAGCGAGCGTCAGTTCCCGGACGTCTATGAACGGGCTGTTGCGTTATCAAAGGTGATGGGGCTGAAGAACACACCTGATTTCTTTGTCGTTCAAAGTGAAGGTGCGCTCAATGCTTTTGCGACGCGATTCTTCGGTCGCAACATGATTGTGGTGTATTCAGAAGTGTTTGAACTTGCCAGACAGAATGGTTCAGAGGAGCTTGATTTCATTATTGCACACGAGCTTTCTCATATTAAAAGAAACCACATATGGAAAAACATCCTGACCATGCCTGCCCAGTTCATCCCGTTTCTCGCACAGGCCTACAGCCGTTCATGTGAGTACACATGTGACCGCGAAGCTGCTTACTACACACAGAATGCGGACGCAGCGAAACGTGCATTGACACTGCTTGGCGTGGGAAAAGTGATGTATCGTGAAGTGAATGAGGATGCTTACCTTGAACAGATCGAATCAGAATCCCACGGAGCGGTCTGGATCAGTGAGATCTTATCCACTCATCCGAATTTACCGAAACGCATTTATTCAGTTGAGCGTTTTATGAATCCTAATTCAATGTATGCCTATACACAAAAGCCGGGACGTATTGCGCTGGGTGCCGGATTGTTAGTTGGTGGAGCAACAGGCGCCTATATTGCCGTTCTGGTTAGTATCACGCTTGCTGGTGTGGTGTTCGGGTCCTTGATCCCGGATGAACTCGCAGCATCTGAGGACGCACTTTTTGAAGACAGTAATTTTGATTATGCAACAACACCGTTAATCGATGCCGTCAATTCAGGTGATAGTGAGGCTGTTTCAACTTTGATTAATGAAGGCGCGAGCTTAGAAGAAGGAGATTCTGAAGGTACTACGCCGTTATTATATACTGCGTATAATTCCGATCTCAAAATGATGGAAATGCTGCTGAATGAAGGCGCAGATCCTAACACAATCGACATCAGCACAACACCACTGATGCAGGCTGTTTTCTATGATGATAAAGAAATGGCTGCACTCTTATATGAATATGGCGCAGACCCTGAAATGGCCGACCCATACGGTGACACCCCAATTAATTATCTTGGATTGGACAGTGTGGAAGAGTTTGAGATGTGGATGATGCAATAATGGATTGAGAAAGCACCGGGTGGGGGCCCGGTGCTTTTAATTTTGAAAAAAAGTTCATCCCTATTCAGTTACTCCTCAAGTTCATCTTCAAACGCCTGAGGTAATGTCGTAACATAACTACCACTCATATAGCTTCCACCACTTGCTTCTATTACACTTGTTATATTTCCATCCTGATCAAATGCCTGCCATTCATAAAGAAAAGAATGAGTTGAGGGAAGGATTCCTGCATCCGCTCCAAGCTCACTTGAAATATCTGCAAAAGTTCTCCATTTGTCAGACAGCATGGTTATGCCGTAACTCGTATCTCCAACCTCTATAAGTTCAACGATTTCAGTTTCCGGATAATAAATTTCCTGCTGTTCCATGCCATCTAGAGAATAGAACAAATAATTCCGATCAAATTTCATTGATAAACTCCAATGATTCACGCCGTTTTCAGGACGCACATTCCAATAAACATACTCCTCGCCTGAGTCAGTTTTTAATAAACTGAGTCCCTCAGTAGTTCCATCTCCAACGTTTTGCCAGTCCCCATTCGTCCAAACCCAAATGCTGGTCCCATAAGACTGGTTTCCGGTTGTATAAGGAACGAAATAAGTTCGATCATCCACCTTCATTACATTCTGAATGGTGCGATCCTGCTCTACTAATGAGAAATTCTTAAGCAACTCCTCTTCTGTCAGAAAATCATCTGGAACCATCTGTTCATAAACAAAATACGCTGAAATCGCCAGCACGACGGAAAAGATCCCTGCAAAAAGATACGGTTTTCTCACGATTCAGCCTCTCCCTTCATCAGAAAATCAGCTTCATCAGAGTGGAAGTAAAACTGCTGCTCTTTTGTTGTCACAAGAATTCCTTTCCCATCTGTTTCGATATGTATCAGGTAATGCTCATTTTGTTTACCTTTCGTCTTAACAAGTAGATAAGGGAAACGCTCATTTTCTTCCTGCTCAGTTTGTTCATTCGTATTCCAGTCACCCGATGTTTCGTACCATTCCATCACATTAGATGAAACCAGATCAAAGTTTGATATAGATCTCTCAAGCTTATCCTGATCAAGTGTTGCTGCCTCGCCCGTTGGATGCGACACAATCAGCTCTGCGGCAGATACATCTGATAAATAGGTCTTCAGCTGATCCTCAGGATATAGCAGACTGGACAACAGAATCGTGATGACGGACACTCCAAGAAATAAAAAATTGCTAAAAAATCCAGCCCAGGCATATTTGCGATAATTCTCCCAGCGGTTGCGATTATTCAAAACAGCGTAAGCAATCCATACACCCAGCGGCAGAATTGAGACCTTGACCAGCTCATCCCAAACATGAAAATTGAACGAAAATGAAAATAACCCAACCCAGAATATAATGATCAGTTTAAGAATTTTTGGTCTCTCTTCCTCGACCTGATTAACGTATATTTTGCGAATAACAAAACCGATTATCACCCATGTAAAACTCGTCAAAATGAATGAAATGAGACTGAAATCCATATCCAATGTAAAATTCACTTCATACTCCTCCAACAATGTAATTATATTTACAATATCACGTTAAAATCCCAATTAAAACCTGAAAAAATAAAAACGACCCTCTCAGATCGTTTCAGCATGGTCTCTATCACATTCAATTGGATTTTTATCATCTTGTGCAAAATCTTCAGCTATTTCAGTCTTAATCGGAGCCCGTTTTTATTTGGAATCATTCATGTCTATCATTTGGATGCTCAATTCTTCTGTATAAGCCGGCTCCGTATAAACAAACCGGAAATAACCGACAACACAGACAGCGGATACAATCAGGAGCATCACCAACGCCTTCAACCAGATTTTCATCAGAGACCTCCTCTCAAAATTACATCTTATTCCTTATTCCATCAGGCAACTTTTTCAACCCTCCACCCTGATGTTGAGTTTTTGTGTTTCTTTTGAAGCTGATCAAGCTTCTCTTTTCTCGTTTTCGTTTTTCTGACGTGCGTGCTGATTCCGGCAGTACCACGTTTCATTTCCACATCAAATGCTCCATTACGTCTGGCATGAAGCCGTTTCTTTTTAGCTTTACTTGTACTCATATGGTCATCCTCCTTTTATTATGATCTATTATACCAAATACAGGGATTTAATGGTACAGCCTCAAACCAAAAGCTGACCCCATTTTTTGGAGTCAGCCAGGTTGATTAAACCGGTATTTTCTGTTCTTCCTCATGTACAACCGAAACGATGACATTCCCTGCCTTCTGATCGGCATCGACATAGCGGTGGGCTGCAACAATTTCCTCCATTGGGTAAATTGAATCGATGACCGCTCTCAGGTTACCCGCTTCAAACATCTGATTCAGCAGGGTCAGGTCTTCTTTAAACTCTGTTGCTACACCCTGTCCGGCTACCGTGCTGAATAACCCCTGCTCATTAAGGTGTTGTCGGGCTGACTGCTTATTGATCTTCCCTGAGGCATCAAACACAGCATCATAGGTCGTCAGTTCGCTGTCATACCCCTCTTTTGTATAATCAATGACTGCATCTGCACCAAGGCTTTTTACGAGCTCTACATTACGTCCACTGCAAACACCCGTCACGTGGGCACCATAATATTTAGCGATCTGAACTGCCATAGAGCCAACCGCTCCGGAAGCCCCGTAAATCAACACCGTATTCGCCTGTTCAATTTTCACCCTTCGTAAAAAATGCAGAGCCGTTGTTCCGCCAAATGGCAGACTGGCCGCTTCAGTAAAGCTTGCGTTCAGAGGCATGAGCTGCACACATTTATGCTCCTTAATACACGCATATTCCGCATATCCGCCAAATCGCATTCCAGTCAGCCCGTATACACGATCCCCAACCTTAAAATGCTGTACGCGACTGCCCGTTTCCACGACTTCACCTGCTACTACAACGCCCAAGACAGGTTTCCTTGGCGCTTTAAACCCGAGCGCAATCCTCATCGGAAACTTTCCGGCTGCCGGTACATCAAGCGCACGAACGCGACGATCTCCTGACTGAACAGCTGATGCATGAACTTTGATTAAAAGGTCAAACTCCTTCGGTACAGGCTTTTCAATCTCCTGAAGTTTCAACACATCCGGCGGGCCATATGCGGTACAAATCACTGCTTTCATCGTGTACCTCCTCGCAAAGCTTTATTTTGTTAAATAGGTAATACGACGCACCGCGGGCATAATCCTGCAAAAATTCGACAGTTTTTTCGAGATGATTCGAAACCATCTATTTCGAACATACGTAAAAAAGATAAGAGAACATGGAGGCAGGAGGCATAGATAATGGCAGGGGCAATTGTTAATTTTATCGTAATGATTCCACTTTTAACGATGGCAATCGTATTATCAAAAGGCAAAGGCGCATTTTTAATTGCAGGGTATAACACCATGCCTAAAAGCGAAAAAGCACAGTATGACGAAACCGCTATCTGCAAATTTATGGGGAGGGTTCTGTACGTAATAAGCTTCAGCGTTTTCCTGATGGGTTTGAGTGAGCTGATCGAACAACAAACTCTTCTTATCATTGGCCTGGCGCTGCTTTTCAGTACCATCATCTTCACCCTGGTTTACTCAAATACCGGTGATCGATTTAAGAAGAATCTTTCCTGAATAAAAAAACAGGTGAGCGGATCACCTGTTTTTTTATTTTAAAAATGTTTCCAGCATCTCGAGTGATTTTTGTGCATCCTGAGAATGATCGTGAAACGCAACATGACCATCCGGACGGATCAGTAATGCATTGCCTTTATCCATGCCAAGGTTACGTTCAATATTCCGGTGCACATCATAAATGATCGGTAACCGGTCTTCCTCTATCTGAACGGTTCCTCCTCTGGCAACGAGAAATACTTTGATCAGGCCCGGATAAAATTCACTGAACAATTTCGACAGTGAATGTGCGTAATGAATGAGCTTTTCATCATAGCAGTCAATATAGATCAGGCAGACAAATCCATGTTTGTGAATAAACTGATACAGCCTCGCAGATGACTTCCCTTCAAAAAACAGCTTCTGATCAGGAACGCGCTGCCCCGGCTGAACGGCTTTTCTGGATAACCCTGTGTTTTTCATCAGTTTATTGCGTTTCACTTTATGGTATTCATGATGAATGTGAGACAGGTAATTCGCAATTCGCGGCTGCACCCAGCTTTGACTAAGCGCTGCTTTTCCTGACCAGTTGCGTACCAAACCAACCGGACCCTTTAAATCAATGGCTTTCAGCTCACGTGTCGTATCCCGGATGACGCCCTGTGCAATCGGATAGCGTTCGTCGTTATAACTGTCCAAAAATGACTCATCTGTCAAACCTCTCAAAACCGTATCGATCTTCCAGCAAAGGTTAGAGGCATCCTCAAGACCAAGATTCATCCCCTGACCACCAAGCGGATTATTAATATGGGCCGCGTCACCAAGGAAAAACACATTGCCAATCCGGTAACGCCGGACCTGCCGATGAGCAGTACCGAATGAGGACAAATATCTCGGCTTTTCCACGCGGTAAGGAACTTCAAGAATCCGGTCCAGACTTTCCTGCAGCTCCTCAAGCTTCAGCTCTTTTTTATAAGGGGGACCCTGTTTCGCACGGTCCATTCCCACAACGCGATAGCTTCCGTCTTTATAAGGAAAAACCGCGACTGCTCCACGGTCATTCAGGTGCATGTTAATGTATATTTCATTTAAGCCGGGGATCTCAACGTCCGCGGTGAAAAAGGTGTAACCTTCATCCTCTCCGACAAAGTCAATGCCGAGAAGGTCGCGAACCCTGCTGTGTGCGCCGTCACAGGCGAGTGCATACTTTGCAGCATATTGCTTCTGCCTTCCATTATGGCTGACCGTAACCAGAATGCCGTCACGGCTCTGGCTCATGTCAACAACTTCATGCTCCATCTGAATCGAACCGCCTGATTTCTCCAGATGCTCTATGAAAAGCGCTTCGATCTCGTTTTGAGGAAGAATAAATAAATATGGGTAACGGCTTTTGATATGAAATAACTCAACGTAAGATGGCTTCTCTCCAGCTAAATGAAGCTTCGCCCCCGGGCCAGGATACCCCTCTTTAAGAAACTGTTTATGAATTCCGAGAAACTCAAGCAGTTCTAACGTTCTTGCCTGAATCCCAAGCGCCTTTGACAGCTTTGTCGGACCCGGTCTTTTTTCAAGACATACAAAATCAACATTTCGTTTTTGCAGTTCATTGGCCGCCATCAGACCAGCGGGGCCGGCACCAATGATAAGGACATCTGTTTCAATAATAGAAGTCATGAGGGTGCTCCTTTCCGTGATATGGATATTGAGCCTGTTGTAATAAATTATATAAACAATTGCGGGGTATGGCTAGGAACAGTGCTGAAATTCATTGTGGATATTGATGGGTTTAAGGTACGATACCCGTATTTGAGGAGAACAATCAGGCTGGATGAGGTTTTTTTGGATTTTGGATGAATTTGATGCGGGATTGTAGTGGCGGATTGCTGGCTGGGATTTGTACCGTTTGCGAGGAGCAGATACGACTGCCTGGATTTGTATCGTTTGCGGGGGAGCGGGTGCGACTGCTTGGATTTGTATCGTTTGCGGGGGAGCGGGTGCGACTGCTTGGATTTGTATCGTTTGCGGAAGTTTATGTACTGTTCCAGATTTTTTATGTACTGTTTCCCTTTATATATTCATCGTTTCAAAAATTAATTGTATCGCAGACCCTTCCAAGCACTCTATTTGTCGTGTTCCGCAAACTAAATGTACTGTTTCAATTCAAAATTGTACTGTTCCACAAAATAATTGTAACGCTACTTTTTGACGCGACGCCATACGATCTGACATCAATCAGCCTGCATCCGCGGCAAACAAAATCACTTTTCCCCATATAAAAAAAGAGTGAGGCATCCCCACTCTTATTTCTCCAGCGCTGTACGCTCGCCTGAAGATGCTTTCACTTTAGACTGAACAGCTGCTTCTTTTTTAGCAGAGTTCAGATACGTGTAAAGCACTCCAACGAAAAAGGCACCACCGACAATATTCCCAAGCGTCACGATCACCACATTTTCAATCGCAGCCTGCATCGTGACAAGCGCTGTATGCGGAGCCGTTAATGCAATAGAAAACAGTGCCATGTTGGCAATGCTATGCTCATAGCCTGAAATGAAAAACGTAAATACAAACAGAATCATCAGTGCAATTTTTGCGATATCATCCTTTACCTGAAGCGGAATCCAGACAGCCAGACACACAAGCCAGTTTGCTAAAATAGCTCTGAAAAACATTTCGGAATAAGGAAGATTCATCTTCTTTTCAGCGGCTGTAATCAGATACGATTCAGACGGATCCATTGTGGCAAACAAACCGGTCATGATAATAAGACCAGTGAAAAATAAAATGCCAACCAGATTTCCAAGATAACATGCACCCCAAACGCGCAGCGTATCCATCCAGTTTGTCGTTTTCTTCATCGCACCAACGACCATGTACATTGTATTAGATGTAAACAGCTCTGTTTTCCCATATAAAATGAGACAGAACGCGACACCAAAGAAAATCGCATTGATAAAATATGTCGCCGGAGATCCAGCTTCATAAAAAGGCTGTGCAAGGCGGAATGCCATCACAACCGCCATTCCTACATACATACCCGCAAGCATCGCACGCACGATATAATGATTCGGCTGCTCTCTCAGTAAATCGCGTTTCATCGCCGCCGCGCCCAATAACTTATCTATCGTAGAGGTTTCCATCCTTCACCATCCTGAAATCCATGTAAATTTTTGTGATTCAATTCACATATAAGTGTAGGATGGTAAGCGCTCACAGTACAATAGGGTTTATTATTGTCGGAGTAGTAAGTTAATTCAGGCATGAAAGAACGTTTATTTTAGTTCACTTAAAATAGGTATTATCCATTGGGGTGAATTCTCTTTAAAATAAATTAATTCTCCATTTTCTATCTCAGCAATAATTTGAGCATTAAAATCTGTATTATCTACAAGGTATATACTATCTACCAAATGAATGCATTTCAAAAGGTTCTTTATAGATCTGTCTTTCCTTCTTAGTACATCCTCCGTAGGTATATGATGTCCTCCATTTCTTACACGCAATGCAATTCGATCAATATTAATTTCTATATTTTCAATTCCAAGATAGTACATGATTATTTCATAACCAGCTTTTTTAGCTTGTTCCATTTGCCTAAGTGGAAGATTTCCGGACAGAGTCGTTTCGATAGAAAAATCCTGACTTCTAATTATTTGCTCTTGAACTAATTTTATGGAGTCTCTACCTGCTTTTAGTTCCGGATTAGCAGTGTATTTTCTTGCTAATGCATCTGGATCAATATTTAGTAGAATTCCGTGTTTTTCAGTTATTATGCTTCTAAAAGTACTTTTACCACTTCCATTATTCCCAGCAAATACAATCATGGTTGGGTTAAAATCAACTGATCCCATTACACTATTCCTTCAACTCAATTTTTCCATCTGGATATTCTCTTACAATCTTACCTTTACTATTCCTGTAAACGATATAAGAGTCAAATGTCTTTGCATCAATTTTTGCTCTTTCACCAGTCATACTCGCCAACTTTATTAAAAGCTCTCGCTCAAGTTTCGCCATAGTGAACCTCCTCATATATTTATAATATTTATTTTATCTGTAAAAGGTCATTACGTAAAATTCCATTTATTTTGTTACAATCTTCACCTCATCCACCACCCGCTCAGCCGATCTCAGCGCACCTTCCAGATGTCCACCGAATTCTGATGATGTTTCCGTTCCTGCGAAGAAGAGCTTGTTTTCCCATTCACCCTCTGCTTTTAGCGGGCCATATGGTGGAAACTCAGTCAGAGGAATGACATCTTTTTCTGTTGAGGAATATTTTTCGAGTGACCAGTCCTGATAAAGTAAATGACTTGGCTCTACTGCATGTTCACCAAATAAACGCACAAGCTGTTCTTTTACAAGGGTGAGGAGTCTCTCTTCCCCAAGCTCATAACGCTGATGTGCGGGCAGACCAAAAAAGCCAAAGATTGCACCTTTCTCACCTGAATACGGAGAAGCATCATGAATCTCCTGCATGGGGCCGGCCCAGCTCACCCCGTGTCCCGACAACCCGTGCTCACGCCAGAACGGACGATCATAGACAGCGATCACCTTTGCCTGGCCGCCCATCCATGTTGCCTGACTGTTTAACTGATGCCTCAGGTCGGCAGGGATATCTGGCGTGAAGGTAATCCGATTTAAAGCAAGACGTGGCGGGATCGCCATAATGACGGCACTTGCCCGGTACTCTTTTTCCGCACCATCAGCGGATAGAGCCCTCACTTTTACAGCATCCCCTTCACCACAGATTTCCGATACCCGTGTTCCAAGTTCGATGATGTCTGGTGGAATCGTTTCTGAAACAGCGTATATCAACGTCTTCACACCACCAGCGAAACAAACGGAACGCTCTATTGCGTGGGCAGGAAGCTCATGATACTGAACCGGTTCATGAACAGAAGTTTCAAACACCATTGCTCCTTTTGCATGCTGATCAAATGTTTTTAAACCAAGCTCATTTACAAGCCCGGCGATCATCGATTCATGATTCGGCCAAAACCAGGTCGGCCCAAGATCAAAAGAGTCACCATCTACTTCTTCCGTAAGCACCCTTCCCCCAACGCGATCGCGCGCCTCAAGCACCACGCAGTCGATCCCTTCCTTTAAAAGCAAAGACGCCGTGCGCAATCCGCTCAATCCGGCACCTATAATCATGACTGGATGTTTCAATGCAGACACTCCTATCCTAAAAGAAAGAACAGGGGGACGGTTCCCCTGTTCGTTTTTTATTCAAAACATAGTTTCATTTTATAGGATGTCGTGTGCCAATTCGATTATTTGGCTCTATATGTACGTTTAAAAATCAATATAAAATGGATGTTTGCTTTCATCTAGACAATATTCGATACGCTTTCTGAAATTTTTATAATCCACCATTTCCAGCGCCTTTTCAACAGGAAAAAACCCAGTTTCCAGACTTTCCGGTGACGTTGTCAGCTGTCCACCAACCGGTCTTGCTAAGAATAGTGTATTACAAACAGAGCGCGTTACATTCTGAAACACACCGCAAAACTTCGTAATCTCCACTTCGATTCCCGACTCTTCAAATGTCTCCCGGATCGCCGCCGCTTCAAGCGACTCCCCTTCCTCAACCTGACCGCCTGGCATCTCCCATCCTCTTCTTGGTCCTTTGATAAGAAGTAATTCATTTCTCTCGTTTAACACAATGGTTGCTGCCGATACAATATGTTTTGGTGGTGTGTACGTCATCCTCTCAACCTCTATTCATCATTAGTTTTGTTGTGGAGTAGACGTTTTTCAGAAAAATAAGTTACAGAAGATGTAAAAAATATTGGAATTGATCCGTTTTTTCATCACTTCCTTCTCAAACTCACGGGTGTTCAGCAAATAACTCAAAATTCTCTTTCACTCATCTAATCCCTCTTCACAGAAGTCGAAAAGGTCAGTTGTATGGTTTCACTTCTACCGTTCCAATCCAGCACCAATTCAATGGGTTTTGTGACATAGTCATCCTTATTTTTCTTTTGGTCAATCAGTTTCGAAAGCTTAGTTTGATTTAATTCGATGGTCATATCACCTGAATGTTTTAAGACAAATTCATCGGCGATTTCTGAATCTTTGATTTGCATCGCAACCTCAGATTCAGGAGTTTCTTCTTTATAATTTAATCGGAGGTAGTCTTCAGGACGATCTCCTTCACTTGTATCAACAAATTCAATCGTGGCATCCCAGCTTTCACTTTCCCCTTCAAATAAAAGAACAGTATAACTCTCTGGATCTCCAATCGTACACCCGCTTAATAATACACAGGTGAATAATACTGAAAGCAGCTTTAATTTCATTGTAAAACCCATCCCCTGAAAATAATTCTTATAAATAAAAGATGATTTTATTGTATCTGCAGATTGGACTCGCTCTATCTGACCGATTCTTTTTGGACTTGTGTCAGACTAAAGCAAATCCGATTATTGAAATATTAATATTTCATATTCAATCTAAAGATGGTCGCTCCTAAAAAGAAATTCGCCAGCAGAAGAATGGTAATCAGACCAGTCCTGAAGTCCTCGAAGGTCAGGTCCACTGTTCTGTTTGCTACAAACAAAATTAAGATCCCTGCAAGGCAGAAAAAGTATGTAAATTGGTAAGCCGTGCTGGTGATTTTCTGTCCCCGTTCATCTTTTTCCCTGCCTGAAAACACGATGGCATACATCGTTGGAATGATGGATGCAAACACAAGAAGGGTTAAATATTGTTCTTGAATCTGACTAAAAATCGTTGAAACCTCACTCATTTTTCTTCCTCCAATTCTGAATAACTGAATATGTCCTGAATGTCTACTTCAAATAAATTCGCCAGCTTAAACGCTAAAATCAAAGACGGGTTATACTTATTCGCTTCGATTGAAATGATTGTCTGGCGGCTAACACCCACAATCGTTGCCACATCTTTCTGCGACAGTCTTTTTTGAGCCCTGAGAACATACAGTTGATTACTTAATTGCCCTTGGTGTTTCACCATTTTTTTCACCTCTTACTATAAAAGTAAAATATTCCAAACCAAAAGTAAAGTATTTTTTACATAAAGTTATAAATACTTTACTACTTTACGATCAAAACTCTTTATATTCAATAAAAAAACAGCTCTTATGACCCGAGCTGTTTTTGTTTATCTATTGATTAATTTTCCTGCTATTTCAAATACTCCTCCAACCGATCCATCTGCGAACTGAATCCTTCAACCATTCCCATTTCGCTCAACTTCTCAAGGGATTCAACGGAATCAAAGAATGTTGTGGTTACAAGTTTTGTGCCACCTTCAACCGGTACAAACGCCACTTCGATATCCATCCCCGGCATATCCGGATTCACATTGCCTGCTTCATCAGAAAACATATCTTCATATAAGAAACGTTCAGGTGCCTGGATCTCCTTGAATTTTGCCAATCCCCATGACTCCATGCCGTAAAAATCCCCCTGGTTCTTATCTTCGCACGTCATGCAGTAGTGCCAGAAGCCACCCTCTTCAAATTCAAACCGTTTATTCACTGTTTTCCAACCCTTTGGACCCCACCACGCCTCCAGCTGATCTGAGTTTGAAAAAGCCTGAAACAGTCTTTCCTGTGAAACGGAAAATGTTTTTTCGATAATTAATTTAGTCCCCTCTGTTTGAACGTTCATCATTCTTCCTCCTCTTTTAAGTATGCATCCAGCCGGTCAAGCTGGTCCTCCCACCGTTGAATGTACGACGACAGCCAATTCTGCAAAACGATAAATCCATCCTTCTCTAAATGGTAAATCCGTTTGTTCGCAACGGCCTGAACGCGAACCAGTCCCGCCTGATGCAAAACCTTCAAATGCTTGGAGGTCTGAGGCTGAAGGTAGCCAAGAGAATCAGCAATCTCACCAACCGTCCTGGCCCCTCCCTGCAAAAGCTTCAACATCTCAAAACGCTTCTCATCCGCAACTGCATGGAACACCCTCATATACTTCGCATCCGACATCAACATCACCTTCTTAATGTTAAATATAACTCTATTAGAATATTCGTCAATAAGAATATTTAAAGGTGGAGATAAGGGACAGAGCCCAAACTCTACGGTAGAGTTTGGTTCTGTCCCTTTTACTACAGTTCTATTCACCCTGACTAAGCATTTGTTCAGCCATTTCTTTCATTTCAGGAATTCCAGAAACAATTGCGTATTCTGCTACGGTCAGCGGGCTGGCTGCGAGAAGTTCTTTGATGTGCTCCTTCATCTTTGACCAGGTGATGCCTCCTGCATTGTCATAGGCGTTAATGAGTTTGTCCAATCCCTTTTCGCCAAAAATCTGATAGTGTGCTGTGAAGTCGATTGAAACATCATCAACAGCCATTTCTGTCCAGTCAATTAAACCGGTTACGGCATGCTGCGCATTTATTAAAATATGACCGGGATGCAGATCGCCGTGTCTTAAGCCAGTATGGCTTGGCCAAAGTTTTTCATTCGACAGCCATGCTTGCCAGCGTTCCCATAAAGAAGGATGGATTTCGAACTGTTCATTTATCTTATCCATTCTGATCTTCATGGAACTTCTCAGATCCTGCGCTTGAATGATTGGCACCCCGGTTTGCTTAAACATGCGTACATCCGCTGAATGTAAGTCCGCCATGACTCTTCCAAGAGACTCGTAAAAAATCTCCGGTGGATTCTGCTCATCGAGTTCCCATACATAAGCCTGCTTTTCCATATCAATTGTTGCGGCCGGCACACCATCAAGCTGTTTATATGCAATCAGATGATCTGTAAAAATTGACCACTTAGGAACCTGAAAACTCACTAATCCTGATAAAGTATCCAATCCCAACTTTTCCTTCCCTGCATGCCTCATCGACTCCTTTCGCCGCGGCATTCTCAAAATCCACTTTTCACCTGACTGATCAACTCCCGAAGCTACCCTGAAATCCACACCCGACTCATTGATTTTAAGACCTTCTTCAGAAATAACCAGTCCTTCTTTTTTCGCTGAATTTATCACTTCAATTGGATTCATGTTTGCTCCTCCTCTTGTTATTACCTTAGAGTTTGTAGAGTTTGGGGTCTGTCCCTAAACTCTACCCTTTTGTCTGCACTAACTTCTTTTCCTTTATTTCATAGACCACATCCGCTGTCTTCTTGATGAATTCGCGGTCGTGGCTGACGAGCAGGACGGTGCCTTCGTAATATTTCAGGAAGGCTTCGAGTGCCTGAATGCTGCTGAGATCCAGGAAGTTGGTTGGTTCGTCCAGAATCAAGATGTTGTAGGAACCAAGAAACAGTTCACAAAGCTTGAGTCTGATGGATTCACCGCCACTCAGTTCACCGACTTTTTTGATGAGGTCATTTCCTGTGAACTTCATTTCGTGTAAGACAGCACGTATTTTCGCTTCATCATACGCACTGTTCCTTTTCATCAGTTCAAGCACGGTTTTATTCCCGTCCAGCTGATAACCAAGCTGCTGGTACACACCAAACACAGCTTTTGGCGAAACCGTCAATCCATTTCCTCGCTTTAAAATATAGTGAAGCAGTGTTGATTTCCCGCAACCATTTGTTCCATTTATGGCGATCGTTTTACCTAAAGGAAATTGAAAGCTCGTTTCATCCAGCAGCAGTTTATCACCTGCTTTCAGTGTTACCCTGTCTGCCATAATAGGGAATCGGTTGTGAAGCTGGATGGTTTCTGACTGCGGAAAATGAACCGCCTTTTCCTCCTGAACCGCTTTAACCTGTTCAAGCTGCTCCACTCTTTTCTCCAATGCTTTCGCTGCCTTTTCAACAGATTTTTGACTCGTATCTTTTTGCTTGGTCATGAACATCCGATTCGCTTTTGCACGGGCCTGCCGTTTAGACATCGACTCGTTTGCCTGATTGATCTTACTGGCTTTCTTCATCTTCTCCTCAGCAGCTGCAAGCAATCTTTGCTTTTCTTTCAAATACCGTTCATGCTGCTCCTGCTGCCGGGATTGCTCAAGCTTTTTTGTCATCTGATAGTCAGAATAATTCCCCGTGTACTCCTTAACACGACCATTCTGAACCTCCCAGATTTTTGTCACGAGCCGATCCAGTACATAGCGATCGTGACTGACGAGCACGAGCGCACCGTAATAATAAGTCAGCTCTTCAACAAGAAAATCAACCCCCGCCGCATCTAAATGAGTGGTTGGTTCATCAATCAGCAATCCTTCATAATAATCCGTGAACAGCTGTGCAAGCTTCAGCCTCGTCTGCTCACCCCCGCTCATCTGATGGGTCGAACGATCTGGAACATTAAGCTGCCCGAGCAGTTTATAATCCGGCTGATGATTTTGAGAAGGAGCTTCCTTTTGTTTGAAATAGCCGAATTCAATCTGTCTATTAATCGTTCCTTTTTCCGGCATGATCTCTCCATTGATCACTTTTAACAGCGTACTTTTACCACTGCCGTTAGTCCCGACAATACCAATCCGGTCAAACTGATGAATACGCAACTGATCCACATTCAAAACCGTTTTATCTGAATACGAGACTTCAATATCATTTAATTCGAGAACAAGACGTTCCATGATAACACTTCCTTTTGATGAATTTAAAAGGAATGTAATCATAAAAAACCCCGCAACAAGCCTGTTTGCGGGGGTAGAGTAAACGGGCGTACGACAAATAATCGCCTCCCTTTAAACGCAAAAAGAAAGGCAGACAACAGCTGCCCTTCTCCACGTAAAAACTGATCCGTTGAAGATTATTAAAAATGTGCAGACTACTCCCGTTTACTCTGCTTATGAAAACAGAGCCTTTGAACATATGAAATTACTGATTGTTCAAAGAATCCTGTCGTAGCCTACCTGAATACATCATTAATAACCCTCCTATCACTAAAGTTAACTATTACTATACCCCATTTTTAGAGCTTTGTCATCTGAGTGTAGAGTTGGAGTCTGAGGGTCTGTCCCCAACTCTACACTGATGGAACTTTCTCCTTCTATATCCGTATAACTACTATCCAATCAAAGGAGGAATTTTAACATGTCTAAATACTCCATTAAAGAATTTGTGCAGGAAACAAAGCAGGAGGAGAGTTCA
Organism: Jeotgalibacillus aurantiacus; assembly: GCF_020595125.1. Classification (NCBI taxonomy): domain Bacteria; kingdom Bacillati; phylum Bacillota; class Bacilli; order Caryophanales; family Caryophanaceae; genus Jeotgalibacillus; species Jeotgalibacillus aurantiacus. The sequence goes on along the minus strand of NZ_JACNMS010000006.1, from coordinate 62,375 downwards.
CGGGACTTTTTTGAGCTTGAGACTGATAGGATTTTAGAGGTTAATTTGAATGGCAAGGTCTGGGCGAAGGCTGGTTCGATGATTTCTTATGAAGGCAACATCAAGTTCGAGCGTGAGGGTATGATGGAGCACGGTCTTGGACGGTTTGTTAAGAAGGCGCTCAGCGGAGAAGGTGCCCAGCTGATGAAGGCCAATGGTCAGGGTCGTCTTTATGTTGCAGACCAGGGTAAAAAGATTACAGTGCTGGATCTTGAAGGCGAGAGCGTTTTTATTAACGGCAATGATCTGCTTGCCTTTCAGGACGGGCTGGAGTGGGATATTAAGCTGATGCGTAAAGTGGCTGGAATGATGGCTGGCGGACTGTTTAATGTTCGACTTGAAGGTCAGGGCCTTGTTGCTTTCACCTCTCATTATGAGCCACTGACATTACTTGTGACTCCCGACAGACCCGTATTTACGGATCCAAACGCAACCGTCGCATGGTCCGGAAACCTCGAGCCTGAGTTCGTCACAGACGTCCAGCTGAAAAGTTTATTCGGCCGTGGCAGCGGAGAATCTGTCCAAATGAAATTCTCCGGCAACGGATTTGTTGTCGTTCAGCCATTTGAAGAAATTTATCAGACTCAGCAAAGCTGATTGAATGAGAAAACGCCGCACTGATGAGGAGTGTGGCGTTTTAACTTTGATCGTGCAGACTTGGAAATTCTATCCCTGAATTCTACCTTCTTAAAGCTTCTTTTACTGCCCACTTTTGATGGTCATGAATAAGACATTCTACAGCATGATCAGGCTCCAACCAAACTAATTCATAATCATCTTCTGTTGGTTTGTCGGCTTCTTTGACCTTGCAGCAAAAATAAAAGTGACCTTCATTCAAGTAATGAATGTCTTCATTCACAGAATAAAAATACCTTCTGGCACTGCCAATGAAGGTACTTATTTCAACTTGAAATCCCAGCTCCTCAAGGGCTTCTCTTTTTAAACACTCCTCATGCGTTTCGCGGTTTTCTATTCCGCCACCAGGAAGAAAATGCTTACTATCACTTTTTCGGATGACCGCGATTTTTTCTCTCTTGTTATTAAAGATCAGACCATATACTGCAGGTCTCAAAACATAATCTATTCCACTTTCCTTTTCTCCAAAGGTAATCATATCAATGTCGACTCCTGTTATATGTTTAATGCTAAAAACTTCAAAGCTTAGTTTTAGGGTCTGTCCCCATACCTCAGGGACAGACCCTTGTTCTACCCTTCCCGCTCAGCCCACTTAATTGTTCGCTCAAGCGCGCCGGTTCCATGGATCCAGACATCAGGTTCGATGCCGATTGCTTCTCTCTGATAGGAATACGGACTGATCGAATAAGTAGATGGCATATTGATCAGGACACCTGAATTCGGCAGGTAGAATGGTGCTCCTGCATCACTGGTGAAGGCACCTGCCGTTGGCGTTCCAATCAGGACGACGTTTTCATATTCCATGAGTGCCTCAGTCATCCACTCGGCTGCTGAAACCGTATTTTTGTTCACCAAAATATAAAGCTTCGTGTCAAGTGATGGTTCTTTATCAATCTCCACTCCTGTTCCAGCCCAGGAAGTTCCAAAAGTCTCCACTTTTGAATCCGGTTCCACTGGTATTACATCAGTAGTATGCCAACCATAAAGAACTGATGGCATATGATCATAAAACATCTCAATGTTAAATCCGGCCTCTTCATAAAGATCTCGGACATTCGATAAAAGTACATGTTGGGTATTTGTATCAATAATCATAGATTCATGATTTGAAGGTGGGGAACCAGTTAGATCGTGAATGAATTTCATCACAAAGTTTCCATTTCCACCGTTGTTATTTCTCAGATCCAAAATCGCTTCAGGTGATTCTTTTATCAGCTCTCCCGCTTCAAACATATCATCATACGTAAACTCATCCTTCTCATTCACCATTATTGTTCCAAACCGAATCACAGGAATTCCTTCTTCCGTTTCGCTGATTTCAAACGGCTCTAAGCTCTCAGGGTTGGTGAAGAACTGCACTGGCGTTGACTTGTAAGTATCAGACTCTGTTTCCAGCGTCCACTCTCCCCCACTGCTGTCAGCCATGGTAATCGCCTGATAAATCAGTTCTCCATCTTCACTAAATGAAGGCTCGATAAACGATTCAAGATGTTCTCCATTGATCAACACAATCTTTTCATCATTGAAGAAATAATCATCATTTTCTTTCGTGAACTGCCAGGACTCTACTCCATAAGGAACCATTTCCTTCGTAAAAGCGTGCACACCCTGTATGAAAAAATGCTGATCCTTGATAAATGAAAACGCATTTCTCAGCTTACGGGCATACTCCTCCCCGCTTACCGGTCCTTCAGACGAGTTGATCCACTGATTCATCTCCTCTGCTGCAGCCTTAAAAGCTTCGTCTCCACCATAAAATTCATATGGTCCATAACCGTATCTCATCGTTCTGATAAATATTTCAAAGTCAGCAAACATCTCATCCTGCGTTAACGCCTCAGCAAGCTCCTTCTCCTCAGTCAACGTCATAAGCACCTCAGGCTCCAGCTCAGGTATTTCCGTCTCATCAAACTTTGGCAAATAAGCCGCAACACTCGGCGGATCCTCAACCTCACGACTGATCACAAGCTCACCAGACTGTTCATTCTCCTGAACAGCACGATCAGCCTCCTCACAAGCCGCCAGCAGTAATACCACCGCCAAACCAAACCCCATCACCTTTCTCATCCAATCCCCTACCTCTCTATGACTTATGTACGTGGAAAAGATTAGAAAGGTTTCGGGTTTATTGAACGAGTGCAGACTTGTGGTCTGTCCCTGAAGTCTACGCTACCCTTGAAAATCCGGCTCTAAAAGCGAAAACACCACCGCATCATGCGACTTACTATTTTGATAGAGATAGCCCCGCAAAATCCCTTCCTTCTCAAAACCGAACCTTTTCAACAATTTCATGGACGGTTCATTTTGAGAATAGGTGACTGCACCGATTCTGAACAACCCGAGCTCATGAAACGAATACCTCAGCACCTCTTCCACAGCTTCACTCGTAATTCCCTGTCCCCAATAATCAGGAGCCAGCTCATATCCGATCTCTGCCCGCTTCCCTGGAATATTCAGGTTGTTAAGCCCAAGCGTGCCGACAAAATCACCTGTCTCTTTTAAGACCATGCCCCATCTCATGCCACGCTTGCTTTCATATGTATTTTTCATAGATGAAATGATCTTTTTTGCATCATCTTTATGCTTCAAAGAATCCATCCCGTAAAATTTTGTTACTTCATCGTTAGACATAATCTCAAAATAAGGATCAATAAAATCCTCACGCATCATCGTCAACTTTAATCTATCCGTTTCTAATTCAGGAAAACTCATGATATTCATCCTTTCTACTTTAGAGCTAGTGTCACACCCCGACTCTACACTACTCTCGTCTTACATAAACTTTTCCTTGAACAGCGATCATCTCTTCAACCGGTTGCCCTTTTACTGAATAAATTTCACTTCCTGTTGAAGCAAAGGTGGCATCTCCATTTTTGAAAGAATAGTTGCCGTTTGTTTCTTCTTCACTCCCAACAAGTGTGAAGGTTACCTCGCCAATCACCTGATCCAGTGAGTCTTCATCAAAATCACTGGTTAATTCGTCATCATAATAATATTTAGTACCATTCCACTGAACAAGATTTATCCATTCAATGGAAACCTGCGGGGATGATGATTGAAAAGCCTCTGAACATCCGGCCAGCAGGAAAACGATCGCTATAAGTTGAAGCTTTTTTTTCAACTGCATAGCACACCTCTTTTCACGATTTCGCTTAAATGCCAGTCACATTATCAAAGGGGACCGTTTCTCCATTAATAACTGCCTCAATCACTTCGTGTTCAGGATCAACAGTGAGCTTGTATACTTTACCCATAAGATTTTCATTATTCGCATTGTCTTCATCAAGTTTGATCATTAACGTATCCTCTATCGTTTCTAAAGAAGTGCTGACTTCACCTGAAGACCGGAAAAACAAGTAATAGGTCTGATCATCCTCTTCGATCAACTGAAGATTATACTCCAAGTCAATCGCTTCCTTTACTTCATTCGGCACAGTATCAATCTCGCTAATACTCAATATTGAAGATTGTTCATTGCAACCCAAGAGTAGAAAACCAGATGCCAGCACAACGCTCAACAAATACTTCATCCTTGATCCCTCCATTTACCATCTATTTTCACTATCATTCTACAAAACATTTCCAAAATCCTCTAAGACATAGACTGTAGACTTGGGGTCTGTGCCTGAAGTCTACATCCTATTACTGAGATTAAATTCAGTCTTTCGGACCGTCATGCGCAAGCCTGCTTATTTTACACTGAAACAAAAGGAGGGTTTTTGATGAGGTTTACATACTTTGATGCCGTACAGATCAGAATGGCAAGACCGACTGATAAAATGGAAGATATCATTCATTTCTATGAAAATGGACTCGGCTTAAAGAAGGTGGCCGCATTTCAGGGACACGATGGGTATGATGGGGTGATGTATGGTTTGCCGGGTACAGCAGTGCATCTGGAGTTTACGAGTCACGAGTCAGGCAGCCCATGTCCGGATCCGGGACGCGATCAATTGCTTGTGTTTTATATTCCTGATGCCAAACAGCTGGAGGAGACAGCGAGTCGGCTATTGAAAATGGGCTATCCTCAGGTCGAACCGGAGAACCCTTATTGGAAGGAAAAAGGTGTCACGATAGAAGATCCGGATAAGTGGAGGATTGTTTTGATGAATACGGAGGGGCTTAAATAACAGAAGACTCACTTGAGAAATATTTGATTAACTTCCCTCATTTCTCAAACAGCTGGAACACTTATGCCATCATATTTTCACGACGTCACCATAACCTGTCCAGAATAATGTTTTCCTACTACAATAAATTAAATTCCAATAGATAGGACTTGTGATAAAATTAGGATGAATCATTCTGCGAATCCATTGTCTTTTCAACTGATGGTCAAAATTTAGAAGCGGAATGACGCATTTATACGCGCGAATATGACGAGGATTGATCAAACATGGAGGTGTTAGCAGCCTGTGGTGAAAATGCATCCGAAATCAAGAAACATTCAGCAAAAATACAGAAAAACAATTGAACATAAAAAAGAAATGAAAAAGCATACGATCGAGGTCGTTGCGGTTATTTTTGTAGTCAGCATTTTATATATTTCGCTTAATCAAACGAATTTTCTTGAAAATAGAAGTTCGTCTATTATGTCTGCTTCAGAGAATTTCTGGTTTGTACCCACCTACGAAATTGATGAGGCCCTAAAGAGTGTCTACGACGAATATGAGGGAATGACCGTTAACTATCATCCTGAATTAACAACATTCATTTTTAAAATTTCATACGAGCCTACTCTAATCCCGGAAGACCGTCTGGTTGAAATAACTAATGTTGCTAATGAATTACTTATAAAACTAAGTTCCTTCCCAACAGACAAACCTTATATTATCGCAATAGCAGGAGAAAATGACGAACAATTGGCAAGCAAAATGTTTGGCAGCAATGAAGACAGTTAAGAAAGCAGACCCCAAACTCTACATACAGAAAAAGCCTCGAAAATGATTCCGAGGCTTTTTCTTTTTATCGCTTTGGCAATGGTGCACGCTTTGAAATCAGCTCTTTTTCTACGAGTTCATTCCAAAACGCTTCTGGAATGTTGGCGTTCATGGCTGCCAGATCTTCTTTGATGCGGTCCGGTCTGGTTGAGCCTGTGACGATGGCCTTGACAGCTGGATGCGCTGAGGAAAACTGAAGGGCTGCATCTTTCAGGCTCACATTGTGACGCAATGCCACTTCGTTAAATTGATTGACTTTTTCTTTGATCTCAGGCGTGATCTTCTGATAATCAAAATAGTCACCACCAAGTAAAGCTCCTGAATTAAAAGCCGAGCCGATGACAAGTCCGGCACCTTTTTGCTGCGTCAATGGCATCATACGTTCCAGTGCTCGTTCATGCTGAAGCAGCGTATATTGTGTCGCAGATAAACTCAGATCTGGATGTGCTTCCTCCAGCTCAAGTGCCACTTCAATCGAGATCGTTGTATTGACACCAAGTCCCCAGGCAGAAATCACGCCTTCATCTCGCAGGCGATCCAGCACTTTAAAGGCACCTTTCCGAGCCTCATCAAACTTCGTCACCCATTCATCTCCAAGAAAATCCGGTGAAATATCATGCACAAACACCATATCAAGGCGGTCTGTTTTCAAACGCTTCAGACTGTCCTCAATCGAGCGTAACGTCCCATCCTCTGTATAGTCTGTTTGAATTTTATTTTTACGTCCATACTCAAACAGGCCTTCCTTCTCCTCCTCTTCATCCAGCACGATCCGGCCAACCTTTGAACTCAGAAGATACTCGTCACGCTTATAAGATGATAAAATCTCACCCAATCTCAACTCTGCCAGACCCGCTCCGTAAAGAGGAGCAGTATCAAAATAACGGATCCCCTCATCCCAAGCCGTCTGAATCGTCTCCATCGCTTCCTTCTCCGGCACCTCCCGGAACATATTGCCGAGCGGAGCAGTTCCGAGACCTAATTTGTGCTTAATATCCAAATGATTCTTCATCACTAAACACCTCATTCATTGGATTTTCAATATGGTTCGTGTCTACCCGGACCACCCTGCCACTAAACGAATACGCAGTGTTGGGGGTCTGTCCCTGATGTCTAAAGTAGTAGAAGGGTCTGACCCCAATTCTACGCTGCACAAAAAACGCAGACCGGAGTCTACGCTTATTCGTTCTCTAATTCTTTAATCGCTTTATCCAGCTTCTCTTCATCTTCGTCAGAGAGCTCCGGAAATTGCGGATCAATCTTTTTAAGGCAGTCGATCATGACTTCAGTGATGATATAACGCGAGTACCATTCATCGTCTGCCGGCAGGATGTACCATGGGGCCTGTTCGGTTGATGTATGACTTAACATGTCTTCGAAAGCCTCATGATATTCATCCCAATGCTTTCGTTCTTTGATATCGTTAAATGAAAACTCCCAGTTTTTCTTCGGATTTTTCAGGCGCTCGAGCAGTCTGTCCTTCTGTTCTTCCTTTGACATGTAAAAGAAAAACTTTACGACGTAAAAACCATTTTCCTGCAAGTGTTTTTCAAATTCATTAATCTGACGATAGCGCATTGGCCATACGTCTTTTAAATCCATATCCTCAGGCACGCTGCCTTCTTTTAGCCTGTCCGGATGAACCCTTGGCGCAATGACTTCCTCATAATGAGAACGGTTCAGAATTCCGATCTGTCCCCTCGCCGGAAGCCCGTCCCGGATTCGCCATAAATAATCGTGATTCAGCTCTGTCTCGGATGGCTTTTGAAAAGAAGCTGTTTTCAGTCCCTGTGCAGTCAGATTTGAGAAAATATAGCTGATCGCTTCGTCTTTCCCGGCGGCATCCATCGCCTGCAGCACAACCACAATCCCCTTTTTCTCTTCTGCATGAAGCTTCCAGTGTAATTCCTTTAATTTATCAATACTCTGTGGAATCAGCTCATCCAGCAGCTCCGACTCTTCAATCCCGTGTTCCTCATGCGTCGCATAATCCTGCAGCTTAATTTTTTTATCGCTCTCCACCAAATACTTCTTCACATCCATCGTCCATCCCACACCTTCATCATAATGACTAATTATCTTCCTCACTACCCAAGATCATGACAAATCAAACGAGTGTGGTCTTGGGTCTATCACACATTTTAAAATCCTGCCATAAGATATTAAAAATCCTCACTACCTTTACTCACCTTTCCTTTTTTCACTTTATTTAGTCAACGCGTCAGTGAATTGAAAAATAGGTGTTGACTTTCCATTTTCATTCGCTATACTTTTCATATAATTCCGATTAAATACATAGGATTAAAGAGGTTAGTGGGTGATGTATTGTTTTTATCAATAAAAAATGTAAATAAGTCTTTTACGAACAATGGACACTCGGAGCTTGTGCTTTCAAATATTCAGCTGGATGTAAAAGAGGGAGAATTTGTTTCAATTCTTGGTCCTTCCGGCTGTGGTAAGTCTACGCTTTTATCGATTGTGGCTGGTTTGGCATCGGCTACAGAAGGATCCATTGAGCTGAATGGCAAAGCGATTAAAGGTCCCGGCAAGGAACGGGGCATGGTGTTTCAGCAGGCTGCGTTGTTTCCTTGGCTGACGGTGGAGGAAAATGTGATGTTCCCCCTCCTGCCGGATATGTCCAAAAAGGAGGCGCAGCAAAAAGCACTCCAGTATTTAAAAATGGTGCAGTTGAGTGCCTACACGAAGCATTCACCACATGAAATTTCAGGAGGGATGCAGCAGCGTGTGGCCATCGCGAGAGCCCTTGCGATGGACCCGGCACTGCTTCTGATGGATGAACCGTTCGGGGCACTGGATGAACAGACGCGCTCACGACTTCACGAGATTGTGGAAAACATCTTCCTTGAAACGAAGAAAACCATTCTTTTTGTGACCCACAGTATTGCTGAGGCGTTGAAGCTTTCAGACCGGATCGTTGTTATGGGAACACAGCCCGGCACGATACTGGATGTCATTGAACTGGACTTTCCAAGACCACGTTCCCAGTCAAAAGAAGAACTCATTCCATATGAAGAAAAAATTCAGGCGTTATTGAAATCTGAAATTGATAAGGTAACGGAAAAGGAGCAGAATCATGCAGCCAGCCGTTAAACGAATTATTTTTTATGTGTTACTTTTCGCAATATGGCAGGGAGCCGTTTACGTCTTCCAGGTTTCCCCTTCACTCCTCCCTGCACCAACTGATGTTTTTGCTTCACTTTATGAAGGCTTTAGTAATCGCACATTATTATATGATCTTTTAGCGAGTTTCCAGCGGCTGTTCATTGGCCTTGCGATTGCACTTGTTCTTGGACTGTTACTCGGCGTTCTTTTAGCGAAATCAAAAACGGCCGATGAAACGCTCGGTTCCCTCATCCTCGCGCTGCAGTCAGTTCCAAGTATCGTATGGCTTCCACTTGCGATCATGTGGTTCGGTTTAAATGAAATGGCCGTTATTTTTATTGTCGTACTTGGCGCAACGATTGTGATGACGATCAATGTCCGCACCGGCATCATCAATGTCCCACCGCTTTATATAAAAGCAGCACGGACGATGAATTACAAAGGTTTCCGGCTTTTCGCAAAAGTCACGATCCCCGCGTCCGTTCCATATGCTGTGACAGGGATCCGTCTTGCCTGGGCTTTTGCCTGGCGCGCACTCATGGCGGGTGAATTACTCAGCACCGGTCCCGGACTCGGCTATTCATTAAGATTCGCATCAGATTTTGGGGATATGAGCCGCGTGATTGCGATCATGCTCATCATTATGCTGATCGGTATTTTGGTCGACCTGATGTTTTTCCAGCGGGTTGAAAAGAAAGTCCTTAAAAAATGGGGACTGGCAACAGACTAACTTTTTGGAGGCGAACGCATATGAAAAAACGATTCAGTTTACTATTTTTAGCATCATTTACTGCGCTGGTTCTGGCAGCATGCGGCTCAGACAGCTCGTCAGGCGGAAGCAAGGATGAAGTTGTGATCGGCTACTTCCCCAATATTGACCACGTACCAGCCATGGTCGCAAAAGAAAAGCAGTATTTCGAGGAGTCTATTGGTGAAGATAAGAAAGTGACTTACAAAACATTCCCAGACGGCGGTGCTTTTATGACTGCACTTAAAACAGGCGATATTGACGCAGGTTTTGTAGGTCCTGGTCCAGTGATGAACAATTACGCAAATGGGGCCGATGTTAAAATTCTTGCAGGTGCATCCTCCGGCGGTACGGTCGTTGTGGCAAGTGAACAAAGCGGAATCGAAAGCATCGAGGATCTTGGCAATCATACATTTATCACGCCTGGAATCGGCTGTACACATGACGTTCAAATGGAAACATTCCTGAAGGAGCAAGGCATCACATCAGCCCGTATTGGCGGAACGCTGAAGCACGTAACAGGAAATCCTGCACAGTATCAGGCCATGTTTGAATCAGGCAAGGTTGACCTGGCAGCTGTTCCTGAACCATGGGCATCCACGCTTGTCGCAAATGGCGCGAAAGTCATTGTTGATACGGATGAAATTGCCTACGGGACAACATTACCGAATACGGTGCTTGTGACCAGCGGAAAGCTGCTCGAAGAGGAAAACGAACTTGTTAAGCAAATAGTTGAAGCTCATGAAAAGAGTATTCAGTTTATCAACGAAAATCCTGAGGAAGCCCAGACGATCGCCATTGACTCCATTGAAGAAATCACGAACCAGCGTATGGATGAATCCATCATTGCCAGCGCATGGGAGCGTGTGACGTATACAACGGAAGTTAATGCAGATGTCATTCAGGCATTCGCTGATTCCTCTCACGACCTGCAATTCCTGAAGGAAAAACCTGAATTTGATGAGCTTGTAGTATCTCAGGAAACACTGCTTGGAAGTGCACAGGAGTAATGAAAAAATGGATGACAGCATGCCTTGCCGTGCTTATTCTCCAAGGGTGTTCATCCAGGGTTGACCTGGATGAACACTTTTCTTTAAACGGAGAAGTAAGCGACCTGCAGGGAGTGAATCAGGATGGAGAAGACTTTCACACCAATGATATGGAAGGCGAAATCTGGCTCGCAGCCTTTATCTTCACGAACTGCGACACAGTGTGTATGCCAATGACCTATAACATGGCAGAGCTGCAGTCACAGCTGGATGAAAACGATCTCGACTACCAATTCGTCTCCTTTTCAATCGACCCGGAACACGACACGCCCGACGTACTGAAGGAATACGGCTCGCAGCAGGATGCCGACTTTTCCAACTGGGATTTTGTCACAGGCTATGAGCAGGAAGATATCGAACTGTTTGCTAACCGGGGTTTTATCGCACCTGCTGCAAAGCTCGAAGGCTCTGATCAATTTGTACACAGCACCTCCCTTTACCTGATGATCGGCGACCGGATTCTTGAAAAATATGAGATGTCTATGGATGTGCCTTACGAGGAAATTGTGGAGGCTGTGGAGCTGGTGCAGGGATATTAAGATGTTTGCCCGGACAGAGTTAAGGAAACTTTGTCCGGGCTTTTTTATGCAGGTTGAAGCTTTTAAAACGATTAATTAACCATCAATATTTTATATATTGAATGTAGACTTCATTGCCAGCATTCAGCTATTCCAGATACAATGACAATAAGTTCAAATTCGTTTTCAGGACAAAAATTCTCTGAATGAAAAGGAGCTTGCATGAACATCTACCTGTACTGGCTCATTCAATTATCTTGGGGATTACTGATTAATTTAGTAGGGCTCCTGATCGCAGCCGTATTAATCTGCCGGGGCATAAAACCAAAGCGGTTTCATCATGCTGTTTATTTCGAATTCGGGGAAAAATGGGGCGGCGTGAACTTTGGCGGCTTTTTCTTCGTTCAAAAAAATGCACCTCACCGACTTAAATCACACGAATACGGCCACAGCTTTCAAAACCTGTTCCTCGGACCCATCATGCCATTCGCCGTCAACATCCCATCAGCAGTCCGTTATCATTACAGAAAATATCAGCTGAGCAAAGGACACAAACTGAAACCGTACGATGATTTCTGGTGTGAAGGCTGGGCGACGAGGCTCGGGCAGAAGCATTGCGGTTAGTGTAGAGAAGGAGTCTGTCCCTGAGGTCTTCTGGGACAGACTCCTTCTCTACTAGATCAATCACAAAAAGCGCCAATCTCTCAGATCAGCGCTTTTTTGGATAACTTATGTATAAAAGTACTTCCTTCTACTTCTATTATAATCTCTATCCTGCATAAATAATAGACTACTCTTTTCTACATTACTCCCCTATACTGTTCATACAATTCCAAATTCTCAGAGGAGTGTTAATGTATGCAGGATAAAAAAGCGGTACTGGATCAGGGTCCATTCTTCCATGGTACGAAGGCAAAATTAAAAATTGGTGATTTGCTCGAGCCACATCATTTATCCAATTATCAGAACAAAAAATCCAATCATATTTACTTCACTGCGACGCTTGAAGCAGCGAAATGGGGAGCAGAACTCGCAAAAGGCGATTTGCAGGAACGGATTTATATCGTCGAGCCTGCAGGGAATTTCGAAAATGACCCAAATCTCACTGATAAAAGGTTTCCGGGGAATCCAACACGTTCCTACAGATCACAATCCCCTTTAAAAATCATCGCAGAATTAGGCGTCTGGGAAAGGCATTCTGATGAACAAATTAATCAGATGCTCGCATCGTTAAAGAAATTACGAGAGGAAGGGAAAGACGTCATGCTGGATTAGGGAGAAAAGGGACAGTTTATTTTCCGATCTTTTATCCCCTGGTCATCTGTCACTATTTTTCCAAAAACAAACCAATTCTTTCTACCATTTCATTATTTTTTCATGTTAAGATAATAGAATCATGATAAAAGTACTCTATTAATTAACAGGGAGTTTTGCTTTTTGTATCGTCGAATGCTGTTTATTTTAAGTCTGTTTTTGTTGCTAAGTGCCTGTGCCGCAGGAACCATTTATTATAATGCTGCTGCCCCTGACAGCCTGAAAAACAATAAAAATGATAGTGTCGATCATGCTGATAAGGTAGAGGGATCAGCAGAAAATACAAGTTCGACTGAATCTGCTCATTTTACTGCAGTGGGCGATTTACTGGTCGAGCGCCCTATTTTATATGATGCCATGCAAAAGGATGGCTCTTTCCATTTTGATCCCCTTCTATCCAATGTCAAGCATTTGATTGAGGCAGGAGACTTCGCATACGCTAATCAGGAAACACCGATCACAGGTTCTGAATACGGCCTTGGTGATGGGAATTTTGTATTTAATAATCCGTATGAGCTCGGCCATTATTATTATGAAACCGGGTTTAATATGCTTCAACTGACAAATAACCACACGCTCGATATGGGATATAGCGGACTCGAGCGGAATATCGCCTTTTGGGAAGAGCACTATCCAGATGTTCTACTCAGTGGTGCCCATCTATCTTCTGAGGAACGTCAGACGATCCCGATCATTGAAAAAGAAGGCATATCCATTGCCCTTGTTTCGAGCACTTACAGCTCCAATCTTCCAGTTGAACATCCATACTCAGTCAATATATTTACAGATAATGAAGAGCAGCTTTTAAATGATGTAGCCCGTGCTGATAAGATGGCCGACCTCGTTGTCGTGGGAATGCACTGGGGCCAGGAGTATCAGCAGCCTGTAGAAGCACAGGAAGAACTCGCACACAGCCTTGTCCAAAATGGAGCAGATATCATTCTCGGTCATCATCCGCATGTGCTTCAGCCTATCGAATGGATTGAAGGACCTGATCAACAGCGTGCACTTGTTGCCTATTCACTCGGGAATTTCATCTCCGGTCCTTTTGACGATCGTGTACCCCACCTTGACTGCGAACGTCTAACAGGCACCATGATCGGATTTGATCTGACTAAAGAAAACGAACAGGTTGAAATTGATTCTGTCTATGCTGTCCCTACATTCACTTCCTTTTCAGAAGACTATACAGACTATCAAGTTCTTCCATTAAGCGATTTTGACCATGATGATTTCAGATGGTGCAACCTGGACACCCATAAAAAGAATGTGATCGAAACACTTTCTGAAAAAATGAGTGATATTGAGATCAGAATGGGTGAAATGGAGAACAAATAAGCTGACTCATGACGGTTTCAGAATACACAAAAACCACTGCTAATTGAACAGTGGTTTTTTGCTTTTAGAAGTTCTTGATGATAGACAGTTGAAAAATCTCAGTATTATTGATAAAGGTGGTCGAGAAAAGTCTCAAGTTTAGTCAGGTCAGTCAAATGTTCATTGCATAACTGACTATCCTTGCAAATATAATTCCCTCTGCTCACATACGTCTCTTTCCCGCTTTTCACCTTTGTCACAAACAAGGCGACTTCTCCAAGCTGGTTACATATACTGCAGATTCCTTTATTGTTGCTATTGTTAAAGTGGCCTGAGATACCCTTTAACTTTCCCTGATACTCAACGATTAAATGCTGCTTATGGGCGCGAGTATCGAACCATCCTAAATAAGAATGCCTTTGGAAATCAAACTCATCCAGATCAGGCACCTGCAGCTTCTTCGCTTTTGGGAACAGTTTCTCGACTGTTTTCTTCGTCACTTGTCGAAACGGAATCACATAATCACGCTTCAACTCACTCAGAAAAGCCCTGGCCTCTGCCTCATCATTCAAGTCAACGATCCGGTTCAACAGCTTTTCCTGCTCTTCTGTCAGATCAGGAACCATCTCTTTTACTTTCGCCATCGCATGAAGCTTTACTCCAGCCCGGGTATCCTGATGATTCACAGTGCGTTGAGTATGAACAATGAAATAGACTTGCCGTGCAATAAAATTATATTGGTCATTTCGAATAAACATATTTTCAGTTTTTTTAATTGTATCCATTTTCTATTCGCTCCTTATCTTTTAATTCATGATAGATAAGTGCAAAACCTGAATAGAAAGATACATTGATTGGCGATTAACAACCTTAACCCCACGCAAAGTATCGCCCCTTATTCAGGCTTTGCATGAGCTGGTACCAACGCTGACGCATGATTTTTCATCACAACTATCACCTGATATCACCTCCAACTACAGCGTATACACAATCGTAAATTATCGCAAGACCTAAAAAGGAAGATCTCTTACAGATTCTCTTTTACCTGCTGATCCCCATCATCATCCACCCTCGTATCCTCATCTGTCTCCATGCACTCCAGCCAGTCATCAGCTTTCAGTTTGTCAACAAACGCACGGCTGCCACCGATTATGGTGAAGTCCAAATCAACGTCACTGTAAAAACACCAGCTGCGATCCTCAGGCCAGATATAACTCGGGGTAAACTTAACCTCATCCATCATGAGAAACTGCTTTACCTCTTCAATCCGACCACGATATAACTTGCTGTAGTAATCCGACGTCTTTAATACATGATAGTAAAAGTAGCAGTCGATCTCTCCCGAATGAAGCTTGATTACATTAATCACACGATTGAGTGACTTATAATCCAGTAGACCTGGGTCTCCTCCCATTAAATAACGTGGTTGCCCGCCAAGCTCCTTTGCAATCGATGGCAGTCCCAGTTCCTTTGTTTCCTTTAATCCGTATTTCACCGCAAGCTCCCGAAGCCTGATCCGTTCCCCCGGCTGCAGGTAACCATCATCAAACCCTGCTTCCATCCAGGTGATCGTGTCATTTGGCGCATTGAGTTCCCGGTGAATCGGATGGATGATTTTACAGTAAGCCTCAAAAACAGGTGGAATCAAATTGTTAAAACGACAGCCATTCCAAACTTCAGGCAGAGGAATTTTTTGACCCTCTATCCAGCTAAACTCTTTCATGTCAGCTAATTTCTCCATTACATCCTCCTTTGAATGCGTAGAATTGGGGTCTGTCCCTCGAGTCTACGCTGGACTTTGGACGATTCCAGATTTACTAATTACTGTTATAATGATTATACAATTCAGGGGGTATCGAATGAATCTATCAGAGGCATTTATTTTAAATAAAATGAAGCAATTTAATATAACCGGAGCGGGTATTGCTGTCATTAAAGATGGAAAACTTGCAGATACACATTGTTTTGGCTTGCTGGAAGCAGGAACGACTGAACTGGTAGATCGGCACTCTATTTTCAATGCATGTTCAATCAGTAAATTTGTAACAGCCATTGTTGTGATGAAGTTCGTTTCTCAGGGAGATCTTGATTTAGATGAGGATATTAATAATAAGCTTGTTTCATGGACTTTGCCTGTAAATGAATATAAGACGACGCACAAGGTGACACTGCGTCATTTACTAAGCCACCACTCCGGAATTCTGGACCCTGAGGGCAGTTTTGATGCGCTTCATTCCCAAAATGACGGGCCGAATATGGTGGACATACTGGAAGGCAAAACTCCTTACTGTCGGGAATCAATTACTGTAAAAAAGAAGCCGGGAAGTGAATTTCATTATTCTGATGCGGGTTATTGTGTGGTCCAGCAGCTGATAGAAGATATTGCGGGGGAACCTTTTGAAAAGGCTGTGAATGATCTTATATTTGAACCATTACATATGGACAACAGTACTTTCAGTCAATCGTTGCCTAACGGTAAAAACTTTACTGCCGGACACGACAAAGAGGGTAATGTCATTCCCGGAAAATATCCTATCTATCCATATGCCGCAGCATCTGGACTTTGGACAACGCCATCTGATTTAGTAAGGCTTGTCATTGAGTTAATGGATGCTTTGAATCATAACAGCAAAATCGGTCTAACCTCTGACGCCGCTAAACCCCTGCTAAGTCCTCAAGGAACAGCAGCCTGGGCAGGACTTGGATTATTTTTAGATAGCACAGACCATGAAACCGAAATTTCCTCCCTCGGCTGGGGTATCGGCTATCAAAGCATGCTCGTTGCTCAACCCTATCTAAAAAAAGGAATCATCATCATGACAAACACAGATACAGGACTTCATCAGATGAAAGGATTTATCGGGGAGATATACAGGGCATGGGTGTAGAGATCGAGTCAGTTTTTCTTTACCTATAATCGATCAAAGAGATACGCAAAAAAAAGATATGCAATCCAATAAACACTCATGATCATCTACCTGTCAAACCCTTTACCTGAATAGGCTGAGTCACCTTAATCATATTTTCTCCGAAAACGGCATGACTAAACATTAAGTATCCAATTCAAATTTCGTTAATCATTTGGTTAAAACCAGATCAAATGGAGAACCTAATACTGAATGGAGGTGTTGATCATGACACATTTAAAATTATTCGCCTTAAAGTTTGTTGCGACTCTTATCGTCTTAGGTATCATCTTAAGCGCAGGGTTTGATGTATCATTTCAAAGCGTATTTTATATTACCCTTGTCTTAACTGTAGTTGCCTATCTGGTCGGCGATTTATTAATTTTGTCTAAAACGAATAACTCTGTAGCAACTTTTGCAGATTTCATTCTTGCCTTTGCAGTTATTTATTTTATGACAGATGCTCTGACCGTTGGTGATGATGTTTTAATGGCCACCGCAATATCAACAGTCTCACTGGTTATCTTTGAATACTTTTTCCACCAATCAGTCGCCAGAAGTTTAGATCATGAAAAAAAGACGAATAGCGCAGTCAATGAAAGAACGCATGTAACAAATCAATTTCAGACAGAGACTTCTTCAGAATTGTATCCTTCTGACACGGACAAAAAATAAAGAAACACCATGTCCTTTATAAACAGCTATCAGAAGTTTTGTCATGTAAAAGAACTTTAATACAATGCCAAAACGTCAAACCTGATGCTGCTTATGCTAAGAAACGCCAGTAGATACTCGGTGGTAAGTACTGTGAGATGTCTGCCATGATGCAATATCTGTTTCAAGGTTGGAATTGTCGTACAGAAGAGAATCCAGAGTCCTTACTCTGGATTTTTTACTTATAACGCATTTTAATAAGATCAAATGCACTTACTCGAAGACACGGTAGACTTTAGGGACAGAACCTTCCTCTACACTCCCCTACTCCTCCCGAAACAAATGATGCAAAATCCGATCTTTGTCTTCAAAGAACTGTTTGGTGATGGAGTAGTGCTGTGTTTCTTCTAATGCAGGTTCTGTGATTCCTTCCGGAGTGAGCTGAATGATTTTGGCTTGTGGATATGACATGATAATCGGGGAATGGGTGGATATGATGAATTGTGATCCCTGGTGAACCAGTTCATTGATTCTGGACAGCATCGACATCTGCCTTAATGGCGACAGGGCTGCTTCCGGCTCATCCATGATGTATAGACCCTTCCCTTGAAATCGCTCGATAAAAGCTGCGAAAAAGGATTCTCCATGAGACTGCTTATGCAGTGACTTCCCTCCATAAGAATCAATAATCCTCGGACCAAATGACTGCTCCCGATCTAAATGTTCAATATTCGTGGCAACATTGTAAAACGTTTCAGCCCGAAAGAAAAAATGATCCTTCGCCCGGTTCACTCCTTTTTTCAAACGAAGATATTCATCCAAATTCGAGTGGGAATCATAGTTCGAAAAATTAAAGTTCAGCGTACCTCCCTCAGGATTAAATCCAAAAGCAATCGCAATCCCCTCAAGCAGCGTCGACTTCCCCATCCCGTTTTCACCAACAATATACGTCACGTTCGGGTGAAACAGTAACTCATCCAAATTCCGAATCACCGGCAAATTTAGCGGAAACTCATCAAAAGAAGGAATCTCATCACGCTTTAAGTAAACGGATCTTATGTATTGAGAATCATAACTTAACTTTGGCAAAAAGATCCCTCCCAGAATAATAGGTTAAGGCATTGTATTCTTTTACTTACCTCAAGCCCCATCCTCAAAATCATTATTCTCTTCAACGTATTCTCTGGCATCCTTCACTTCTTCAAATGCCTCAAGTAATCGTTCGTGAATGTCCAGTGCTTCTTCCTGTGTTTGTGCCTGCAAGAAGGACTGGTTAATCACCTGAAGATCGATGTTCACTTCTGAATAAGTTTGATCAAAATTTTCAATTGACTTAAACATATAGGTAGCTACGTTTGACACATTTAAATACTCAGTTCCTACTACATTGTATCTTGCCAATGCCTCTTCGAAATTTTCAGCTTCCAAAACCCGCTCCTGCTCGGCAATATCTGCTTCAATCCCTTCGACTACAAACATCATCGTGTTTGATAAGTTATAAATGTCAATCTCACGCTCTTGATGCTGGTTATACTTCTCAACGCCAAGTACGATGAGCAGCAACACAATGATCATACTTGAAATAATTAATTTTCCTTTTGATTTCATAAGATTTTAAGACCTGGTTTCCCGGCCTAATCCCCCTTCACTTTTTTAATAAATGCTTCTAATCCGTTTTTCGGTATACTCAATATCGTCCAAGCGTCATCCTTGATCTGCTTTCCTAAAAACAATATCTGGCCCACATGATAACTGATATGAGACAGCTCCGTCTGGATTGCCTGTAAAACCGTGATGGGCTGCCCTCTTAAAGTGACGGTTTTCTCCAGGTCATCCGCTTCAAGACACTCGATTGTTTCAAAAAGCAAACGCCAGCCGCTTTCCCACCTTTCTATCAAGATACCGGCCCGATCACCTTCAATCACAAACTCCATATCCCGATTTCTACATTCCTTTTCACCATCACTCGTCAGAAAATCGAGCCAGCGCGAATGCATATTACCACTTAAATGCTTCATTAAAATAGCAATACTATTCAATTCCTCACCCGGTTTCCAGAACCATTCCTCTTCAGATAATTGGTCAATACCCTGATCTGCACGGGTTTTCAGATGTTTATACTGCACCAATATGTACTTAAGATATTTCTCTTCTAAATGACTCATGGACGTCCTCCGATTTTATCATATTGGAAATTAAAATAGACCTTGTGATTCAAATTACTGCATTTAGTTTTGTATCCTCACACAATTACGATTCTAAACTTACGTATTCAATTTTCATTCGAGACATCATCATGATGACAAAGTTCACAATAGAGAATCCTTAATGTTGTTTGTTCTCTATAGATTTCACTTATGATAAACTAATATTAACATATATTTCTAAATGGAAATTGCGATCTTCTGTCATATATCATGGCTGAAAAAACGGTTTTGAAGGAGGACAACATGCTTTTCATGTTAATCGTCAAAGCTTCAAAAAATTCCGAGGCCGGTCACCTTCCAAGTCAGGAGCTGATGGATGCCATGGATCAATTTAATCAGGAACTCGTCTATGCTGGCGTACGCGTTATGGCGAAAGGCCTTCACCCAAGCTCGAATGGTATGCGCCTATCTTATCCGGTTCCAGATGAAAAACCAGTTGTGACTCACGGACCTTTTGCAGATACTGAAAATGTAGTGGCGGGGTTTATCTTAATTGATGTTCAATCGAATGGGCAATGAAAATGCCGGATCCTCAAGGATTTGGTGAAGGGCAGATTGAGCTGCGGCAGGTTTTTGAATGATTGATACTTGCTTGCCTAAAGTATTTTTTGAATCTGTTTTTTATAAAATGACAGGTTATTAGAAAACCAATTTTTAAGATATATCAATACATTTACTTGTTTATGAAACCTCATAAACATTTGTCTGCATACTTTGTAAAGGGGTTGATTGCTTTGAAAAAAATAAAGATCACATATGTTCTAAACACGATTTTCAGCGGCTTAATCGCTATACTAATCTCTACTTTTTTTGCAGGAGGTACGATAGCAGAGAACTACACGGATGAGACTTGGGTGGCCCCTGAATTTTTTGTGATTTTACCTCTTTGGGCTTTAGGATTTTTACTGGGGTTATTTATTTTTAGAAGCAAGAAGCCTAAGGTATTTTTGTTATTCTCCATTTTTATTACGTGGTTTTCTATTCCGTTTGGCGTTCAGTTGGGGTTTAATCTAGCTTTATAGGATACCCGTGTTTTGAATAGAAAGGAAACCCCTGGTCTGTTAATAGAAAGTTGTCTGTAAGATAAGATACCAATATCCAATGATTGGTGTTGGAGAGGGTTGGGAGTTAGTCTATGAGGAACGGGTAGTTATTTAAGGAGGTATTTAATTGAAACCGGAAAAAGCAAAAGTTCTTATACTTGGAAGTTTTCATATGTCTGAATTTGAGGGGCTAAACTCAGACATAAGACAAAGGGAAATAGAGGAATTAGTATCTAAACTAGAGAAGTTCAAACCGACGAAGATTGCAGTTGAAATGGTCCCAGAAGGCAGTAAAAAATGTAATGAAAAATATAAAAATTATAAACTGGGTACGTATGAACTACAAATGAATGAAATATATCAAGTAGGCTTTCGGTTAGGTTTACAGCTGGGCCACGAGCAGATTTATCCGATTGATTGGATGGGTAAATCAGATATGGATTATGGAGAAGTTGAGAGTTGGGCAAAGGACAATCAGCCAGAACTTTTAAGTGAAATATACCAAGGCTTTGAATACCCTGAATTATTAGAGGGAAAAAGTATAATAGACTTTTACAAAGAGTTAAACGCTCCTACTCTACTTAACAAGTTGCATAAAATATATGTAAATATAGCACGCATTGGCGATGTTAATCATTACGTCGGTATGAACTGGTTAAGTTGGTGGTATAAAAGGAATTTAATCATGTTTGGTAACTTAACTCGTCTTATTGATTCTAATGAAGAGCGTATTCTATTTATAGTAGGTAATTCGCATTCTGCTATTGTTACAAAGTTTATTGAAGAAAGTGAAGTATGTGAGGTCGTCCAACCACTAAGTTACCTACAATAAAAAATTCTTTTCACTGGACAAACATTTCATCATTGGAAGTTAAAATTCTTTGATATATAAATATACTACTATTAAATACATAGCTTTTATGTCAAATACAACTGAATTTATTTCTACATTCGAATGATTCAAAACATACGTCTCCACGTTTGAGGTGAAATTTTAATGTATGCAGATTTACATATTCACTCACACTATTCCGATAGTACCCGTTCCCCTGAAGAAATTGTCAAGAAAGCAAAAGAGCTTGGCATTGACTTATTATGTGTAAGCGACCACAACACAACTGCAGCTTATAACGAGCTTATACCTTTGTGTAAAGCGAACCAAATCAAATTAATTCGAGGAGCTGAAATCTCTACTTCGTTTGAAGATAAAGAATTCCATATTCTCGCTTATGACTTCAATTTTGAAAATAAAGAGCTCATTGATATTTGTAAACAATGTGAGACGGTTTATGCTGACATCGATGTAGAATTGATAAAAAAGATGAGTGTTGACTATAAGGAAATAAGTATAGAGGAATTCAATTCTTACAATCGAAATCTAAAAAACGGTGGATGGAAAGGTATTGACTACCTAAAGACCAAAAACTTAGTTAAGGATGTTCCTAGTTTTTTCAAGCTCATAAGTGATAATAATATTAAAGCCAAAAATTCATTTCCATCAATTGAATATGTAATAAATGTGATACATAAGGCACATGGTAAAGCAGTTGTTGCCCATATTGGTGAGACAATGAAAAATAATCTTTTTGAAATAGAACCTCGTTTAAATACACTTAAAAGCATGGGTGCAGATGGCTTTGAATGTTATTACACAACGCATTCAGAAGAAACAACAAATGCCCTTATAGACTTTTGTCAAAAGAATAATATGTTAATAACCATTGGTAATGATGACCACGGCGGATTTAACAATAGGTCAAATATTATGTATGAAATGGGTGCAGTTAAAGTTGATTTTAGTAAGTTGAATTTGAAAGGTATTGAGATTTTGGGTTAACAACTATAATTATTATTTATGTACTCACAAAACATAGGTCCCCGTGTTTCCCAATCTTCTCATTCGCAAGTAAATGATCTTTTCAACTCAGCTCAAAACCCCCGCTTTTCATCCAGGCAGGGGTTTTAATCATTCCATATTCAAAATACGTGTACCGCTAAACCAAGATCCCCAAATTCTTTTCGCCAATCGAATGATTCAAAATATACGTCCCCACGCCTCACTCTCCACCAACCGATCCGCAATCCCCCGGTTCACTTCAACCTGCCCGCCAAGAGAATTAAAGCCGCTGCAAGCACGAATGGTCAACGTCAGCATCTCTTCACGCTTTTCACCATCACAAACATTGCAGACGAGCACACGCGAAATCCTCTCAGCATCCCATATTGCACTTTCTAAATACGATCTCGTCAAATCCATTTTCATCGTTTCTTTTTCTTCTCCGTTTTTCAATACGGCTTTTTGCGTTCTGAGCACTGCTGATTCTGCAGCAAATAGTGTTATCGCAAGGTCCGCCAGATTCATCAGCACTTCCTGCTCATTTACTAAGGTTTCACCGTACTTTTCATATACTAGTCCCGCATTAACTAAGAACAGATTTCGGATCGTTTCAACTGCCGCCCGCTCCTGTGCCAGGCTGCCTTCAACACGTGAAGGGTTACGAAGCGCTCTGAAAGCCGCCTGCACCTTACTTGCCAGGTCCACTTCCCCCTTCATTACTTTCCGGAAAAGATGAGTCGGGATGAGCAGGCGGTTGATTTCGTTTGTACCTTCGAAAATCCGGTTGATTCTTGAATCACGGTACATCTGTTCAATGCCGTATTCTTTAATGAATCCGGCACCGCCGTGCAGCTGCAGCGCTTCATCGACGACATAATCGAGCGTTTCTGAGCCAAACACTTTACAAACTGCACACTCCACCGCATATTCTCCCATCTGCTGGCCGATCAGTTTGCGGTCGGATGACGTTGCCAGATTACCGAGCGCGTCCTCGATCAGGCTGGCTGTCCGGTATTGCAGTGATTCTGCTGCGTAAATGCGGGCAGCCATCCACGCTAACTTTTGCTTTGTGGCAGGGAATTCAGCAATCGCCCGTTTAAACTGCTTGCGCTCTTTTACAAAGGAGATCGTTTTCTTTAAAGCGGTTTTTGATACCCCTGCCCCTGCAGATCCGAGATTGAAACGACCGAGGTTCAGCACGTTCAGTGCAATCACGTGTCCTCTGCCGACTTCCCCTAACAGGTTTTCAACCGGCACAAAGCAATCTTCCAAAATCACGGACCGGGTAGATGAGCCCTTTATCCCCATTTTCTGTTCCTCTGGCCCAAGTGATAAGCCCTTAAAATCTTTCTCCACAATAAACGCAGTAAAGTGCTGGCCATCCACTTTTGCATACACGATAAAGGTGTCTGAAAACACCGCGTTCGTAATATAAATTTTCGTTCCATTTAATACATAATGGGTACCTTCGTCATTCAGCACAGCAGTCGTTTGAGCAGACAGTGCATCTGAGCCTGCATTCGGTTCTGTTAAGCAATACGCGCCGATCCATTCTCCTGAAGCGAGCTTTGGCAAATACTTTTTCTTTTGCTCATCTGTCCCAAAATACGTAATAGGCAGCGTTGCGATACACGTATTGTTGGAATGCGCGACACCATAACCTCCTGCAGAACCAATCATTTCACCAACGATTCCCTTGCTGATTTTATCAAGCCCCAGCCCGCCATACTGCTCGGGAATGCTGTGAGCGAGGAGACCGAGATCCCCCGCTTTTCGCATTAGCTCCGGCACAAGTTCAAATTCCTGCTGCTCAATCCGCTCCACATAAGGCGCCACTTCTTTTTCGATAAACTGTTTGGCTGTCGCACCGATCATTCGATGCTCATCAGTAAAATCCTCCGGCGTAAAGATCTCTTCAGGATCAAGCGCTGCATACAAAAAGCTCGCTCCCCTATGTAACACAGTTCGTTTTTCCATTTCAAAAACCTCCCCTGAATGGTCAGATTAGTCTTCGATCACACTTGCTGCATGGACGAGTAACGTTTTAACAAACTGATCAAAATGAGCAAAACGCGCATCGTTTGTCTGTCCTTTTCGATAGCGGAAATAAATCTGCTGGCAAATGACCGCAAGCTTGAAGTACGCAAACGTCAAGTAAAAGTCCATATCTGATACGTCACGACCGCTTTTCGTCGCATACGCTTCAATAAATTCCTGCCGACTCATGAATCCTTCCGTAATCGTCACTGAAGGTTTTCCTAATCCGAACTTTAACAATTTCGGATCATCGTGCTGAATCCAGTAGCTCATCGCCGCTCCAAGGTCAGCCAGAGGATCTCCAACCGTTGACATCTCCCAGTCAAACAGTCCGATCATTTCCTTCAGATCCCCGCTGAACATCGCATTGTTCAATTTATAATCATAGTGAATCACCGTTGGCGGCTGGCTTTTTGGCATATTCGCCGTCATCCACACCTTCAGCCTCTCCGCTTCAGGTATGTCATCTGTTTTCGCACGCCCATACCTCCCGATCCAGCCGTGCACCTGTCTTTCCATAAAGCCGTCGGGGTTACTGATCTCAACAAGACCCGTTTTCTTATAATCAATCGCGTGCAGCTCCACCAGCCAGTCGACCATCGTCTGTGAAAGCCCGCGACAAATCTCCGGGGTCACGGCCAACCCTTCCGGAAATGACGTATCGAGCACGATACCGCGTTTACGCTCCATGATAAAAAACGGACTGCCCACAACGGATTCGTCGTCCGAAAAAAGAATCGGCTCAGGTGCAGGTGAAAAATGCGAATGTAGCGCTGATAAAATCTTAAACTCCCGGTTCATATCATGCGCTTTCGGTGCAACCGGTCCTAACGGCGGCCGTCTGAGCACCGCCTCCCAATCCCCAATCTCAAGCTGATACGTTAAATTCGAATGTCCTGCCCAAAACTGTTCGACCGTCAGATGTCCATCCGGTAAATCAGTCAGGTTACGCCTTAAAAAAGTTTCGAGGGTGCGAAGGTCGAGCCCTTCTCCTTCTTTTACCGCGATCGTATCCGCCTGCTTCATACCCGCTCACCCTCAGCGATCAAATGCTGCTCAAGCTCACGCCTCATATCATCCGGGATCGCCGCACTTCTCTGATTGGCAAAGTCAAAATACACAACGACTGCTGTTCCTTCAGCAATTAACGTCCGCGTCTGTGCGCACGTAACACGGTGTTCAAGCTGAAAGCTTTTTGTGCCAATGCGGGAAATATAGCTTTCGACTTTGAGCTTCTGGTCAAAATATCCCTGACTCTTAAACTCACATTTCGTTGAGGCAATAATAAAGCGCCAGTCCTCCACGTTCATGCTGTAGCCTAGTGAGGCGATAAACTGTACCCTGGCTTCTTCGAAATAAATAAAATAACTCGTATTGTTTACATGACCCAATGCATCTGTCTCACAAAACCGAACCGTCACTTCATTTACATACATGCCACTCAACCCCTTATCCTTTAGTCACTGTTGCTTTCGAATAGTCATACCAGCCCTTGCCTGTCTTACGGCCGAGCTCCCCTTTGTCCACTTTTTCAAGCACGCTCTGAAACGGCTTGTCCTCAGGGTCACCAGTTTCCTGATAGCGCTGCTCCATCACAAACTTTGCGACATCAAGCCCTGATAAATCCATCAGCTCGAACGGACCAATCGGGTGATTTAAGGCTTTTTTACAAATGAGATCGATGTCTTTAAAATCCGCGATCCCCTGTTCATACAGCGACATCGCTTCTTTTTGCAGTGCGCCAAGAAGACGGTTAGCAACAAATCCTGAAATCTCTTTTGTTAAAAGTATGGCGGTCCTGTTAATGACACGGCATACCTCCATCGCAAGGGCAGCCGTTTCATCACTCGTCGCCTCACTTTTCACAACCTCCACACAGTCCATCACAAGTGGCGGGAAAAAGAAATGCATGTTAACGACTTTATCCGGACGCTTTGTCACATCTGCAATCAGGCTGTTGACGATGGTTGAGCTGTTCGTTGCAAATACGGTATGAGCCGGCGCACATGCTTCAAGATGCCTGAATACTTCTCTTTTCACATCGAGCTTTTCTGTCACGGCTTCAATCACCAGGTCTGCCTGCTGCACCGCTTCTTCAAGATCATTTGAAAAACGCAAAAGGTGAAACGCTTTCATTTTATCGTTCTCTGGAATCTTCCCTTTTGTCACCCAGCGATCCATAATGGTGTGAAGCTTGAATTCCGCCTCCTGTAATGCCTGCTCATTAATATCCTGAATCACTGTTTCGTATCCCCCGAGTGCACACAGCATGCCAATCTGATGCCCCATACTGCCTGAACCAATCACCGTCACCTGTTTCACTTCGTTCATTCCTTTTCCTCCTTCGTACTAACCGGTTGGTATGTTGATTGTCGTAAAAAAGGAGAGATGCCTCTCCTACAGCTCCATTCCTTTCAGCAGCATATCCGTAAAAATACGGGCCACTTCTTCCTCAGACAGATCACCTTCAGGATTAAACCACTGATAGCTCCAGTTCGCCATGCCAAGCACCCCAAATGTCGCAATCGGCGGATTTAAGTCCGGACGGAATTCCCCCTGATCAATGCCCTGCTGTAAAAGTGTCTCAATCGTTACGCGGAACTGATCCCGCTTTGGAATAATCTGAGCAAGCCGCTCTTCATTCAGGTTCCGCATTTCCCTGAAAAAAACCTTCGCACTGGCCCCTTGCGTCTTAATATTACTGATCAGCATATGCACCATGTCATACAGCTTCGTTTTACAATTTTTCGATTCATCCTTCATAATACGCTCCTGCTGCGCCAGCAGATCATCAATATAGCGCAGCTGAATATCCATCAGCAGCTCTTCTTTACTCGAAAAATAATAATAAAACGTCCCCTTCGTCACACCATTGGCTTCCACAATATCCTGAATCGACGTTTCACTAAAACCCTTCTTCTCAAATAATCGTATGCTTTGTTCCGTAATTTTTTCCTTCACTGTCTTCACGCCTCTGTTTTTAAAAGTATGGCTAAAATTATACCATATCGCCCTTCCTACATCGCATGCGTGCCGCCATCGACAATCAGCACATCCCCTGTTACATAAGCAGATGCTTTCGAAGCAAGAAACAGCGCAGCACCTTTTAAATCATGATCCGAACCAAAGCGCTTCAAAGGCGTCACCTCTAAAATCGGGTCCTTCCCCTGATCAATAATCGCCTTTGACATTTTCGTCGGGAAAAAGCCCGGTGCGATCGCATTGACATTAATATTATGCTGTCCCCATTTAACCGCCATGTCCTTCGTCATCGTAATAACAGCACCTTTACTTGTGTTGTAGCCGATCGTATCCATCACCCTCGGATCCGTCCCGCCAAGTCCCGCGACTGAAGCAATGTTAATAATCTTCCCGGACTTCTGCTCGATCATTTTTCTCCCTGCCGCCTGGCTCATTAAAAACGTTCCCGTCACATTGACATCCATCACCTTCTGCCACGCTTCAAGCGGCATCTCTTCTGCACGGGCGCCCCACGTTGCCCCGCTGTTATTCACCAAAATATCAATCGAACCAAACGTCTGAACCGTTTCCTCAATGACACGCTCCACATCAGCCGGATTCGAAATATCGCATTGCAGCGCAAGCGTCCGTACCCCGAGCTGCGCCAGGCGATCCGCTACTTCCTGGCAAGCTTCAAGCTTTCTTGAACAAATCACCACATTCGCTCCGGCCTCCGCAAACCCTTCAGCGATCTGCTCCCCAAGTCCGCGTCCACCACCTGTCACAAGCGCTGTCTTTCCTGTCAGATCAAATAATTCAAGCACCTTCATTTGTCATTCCTCCCATTCCCCTCATATTTTTGCAGCTCAAGTCTGCCAATCTGCGCGCGGTGCACCTCATCCGGCCCATCCGCGAGCCGAAGCGTCCTAGCACTCGCCCAATGTGCAGCCAGCGGAAAATCCTCTGATACCCCCCCTGCACCGAACGCCTGGATCGCCCGGTCAATGACTTTCAGCGCCATCGAAGGTGCAACGACCTTTATCATCGCAATTTCTGCTTTCGCCACTTTGTTTCCGACTGTATCCATCATATAGGCAGCCTTCAGCGTCAGAAGTCTCGCCTGCTCAATCTCAATCCGCGAATCCGCAATCCATTCCCGGATCACACCCTGACTGGCAAGCGGTTTGCCAAATGCCTGACGATCCAGCACGCGTTCACACAATTCCTCAAGTGCTCGCTCCGCTGCCCCGATCAGCCTCATACAGTGATGAATTCTGCCAGGACCAAGCCGCCCCTGGGCAATCGCAAACCCTTTTCCCTCACCTAAAATCATATTGCCTGCAGGTACCCGGACATGATCAAAGGTGATTTCTCCGTGACCATGCGGTGCATGATCATATCCAAACACCGGAAGCATCCGCTCAATCGTCACACCCGGCGTATCAAGCGGCACGAGAATCATCGACTGCTGTTCATACCGGCCTGCCTCCGGATCCGTCTTCCCCATTACAATGCCAATCTTACACCGTGGATCCCCGGCACCGGATGACCACCATTTACGCCCGTTAATCACATACTCATCGCCATCCCGCTCAATCCGCGCTTCAATATTTGTCGCATCAGAAGACGCCACATCAGGCTCCGTCATCGAAAAACACGAGCGGATCTCCCCGGCAAGGAGCGGCTTCAGCCACTTCTCCTTCTGCTCATCAGTCCCGTACCGCACCAAAACCTCCATATTCCCCGTATCCGGCGCATTACAATTAAACACCTCAGGCCCAATCATCGACCGCCCCATAATCTCACAAAGCGGCGCATACTCCACATTACTGAGCCCTGCCCCGTACTCACTCTCCGGCAAAAACAAATTCCACAACCCTTCAGCCTTTGCCTTCTCCTTCAATTCCTCCATGATCGGCGGCACGGTATCCCAACGGCTATTCCCCTCACTCACCTGCCGCTCATACACCGCTTCGTTCGGATACACATGCTCCTCCATAAATGCGGTGAGCCTCTTCTCAAGATCTACCACCTTAGCAGAATACGAAAAATCCATACGTCCATCCCCTTATCCATTTACTAACTGACCGGTCGGTATGTATGGTTTTAGTATAACGGATTTCAAGTGATAATCAACTGGATTATTGTTTTATTAACCATGCACTCGCTACATACTTAGCTGTGAACTTATACAGACACTTAAAAATTGAAAATAAATTTGCAATATTAAAATCAAAACAGCTATTGACATACAATTCTTTATCTTGTAAATTTTACTTGTGCACATTATTAAAGAATATTCTTAACCTTTATACTTTGAATAGTAAAAAACGTAGACAAAATGACACTTCCAAATGAAAATCTACATGAACAATGAGATCGCGGAGACTATCAAAATAAAAAATTAGCAGAGACTGAACTAACTAAAAAAGAAAATGCGATAATAAGAAGAAGAATAAAAATTTAACTGAGTGTCTATACCAATAATCGAAATTAAAATAGTTCAATTTATAAATTGGTGTAAGGCCTTATACCTCCATTAACTAGTGAGGAGGTAATTATCATGCATAAACATAATAATTGCGACAAGAATATAAGAGAAAATATTTCGCTTATATTTCAAGCAATGACTTTCGTCGTTGTTTTAATAAGCGCTCTGAAAGTTATTTTGTAAACTTTTTTTACAATACTTTTCGAGCAAAAAATCCTGTTACTCTTCTAGAGTGTAACAGGATTTTTTATTAAAACTAGATTCTGTTTGTAGAGTGCAATCAAAATCAATAAATTAATGTGAAGTCTAATTTTTTCGAACTGCATTTAATTTATTCTTTTTTAGCTACCTTAACCTTCTGATTAAACCTGTTAGTACATATACTTTAGCTTTCATGATTCTCGATGTTGCTTTTAGTTGAGTATCATCATTAATGGCTAGTGATAGGTTGATGTACCAAGTAGCTTACCTAACACAAGAACTTAAAGTCGCACCTCGACCTTTAGAGCTCTTCATCCCTGTTTCTCCTTCGCATTGACTGCCTCTAAGTCTTGAGATCGTCAGCAGATTCAAGGCTTGAAACCCTGATCATCCCAAAAAATCTCATACTCCTCAGAATAAGACTCTTTAAAACTCTATCAAGCCGCCTTCGAAACCTTCTCCACTCTCGAATACGTCCATTTTCTCCACACATATTCCATCGGCCCCTGGTTGTATCGCTTCAACAGCAGATGACTCAGCACAACCTGCAGGCTGTAGATGGCGATCGCAATGAGCACGCCCTGTGTTTTCGATACCTGACCAAATAATCCAAAGCCGTATCCGTTGAAGATGATCACTGCAATCACTGACTGCATTAAATAGTTGGTCAATGCCATCCGGCCGACTGACGCAAACGGCATGAGCATTTTTTCAACGGAAGCTTTTCTCGTCAATAAGACAATGACGGATACGTAAAACAGCATCATAAAAGGTCCGCCAATAGAGTTTAACCCTTCAGCAACAGATACCGTCAAGTAAGGCTCCCAGCCAAACGCATTGTAGCCAATTGCCACTGACAGCCCGACTAATGGTACCCCAATCGAAAGTCCAATCCACATGACTTTTTTCCAGCGATGCAGATTGTTTTCAATATCCGTGAACATGCCTGTCTTTCCGAAATAAAGTCCGATTAAAAAAAGCGGCAAAATCGTTGGTACGATTAATAACACCTGAAGCAAAATCGGTATGACTTCATTAGTAAACCGGAAAGCCAGAATTTCCCCAAAGCTTCCCTCTGCCATAACGGATGCAGCCAGAACAGACGTCGCATTCAGATTTTCCAGCGTGTCCATCTCCTGGCTGATCATAAATTGAATACTTACACTGCTTAAAAGCATCAGTCCCATCACTAGAAGTGGCCCAACGACAAGCAGCGAGATCACCCACACTTTAATGACTTTTGTTGAACGCTCAACAAAAAGCGGCAGCAAAAAGCCTGTAATCGCATATGTATGTAAAATATCTCCCGACCAGATAAAAATGAGATGTACGAGTCCGATCAGCAGCAAAAATACAAGTCGGCGTCTAAATAATTGCTTCGCCGGCAATCCGCGTTTCATCAGTCGGCTGTAAAAAATATAAAAGCCTAAACCAAATAACATTGAAAACATCGGGTAAAACTTCCCGTCCACAAAAAACGCCGTCAGCAGCGTCAGAGCCGCGTTCAGTCCGCCATCCGGCAGGCTGCTTCCTTCAATCATACTGCTGATCTCCGTAAAAGCAGGCGTCTTAAACGCAATCATATTCGCGATCAAAATGCCAAACAGCGCAAAGCCCCGGATGATATCCAGCGCATGGATCCGCTCTTTCATCGAAACCGAACTCATAGTGCCATCCTCCTAATTTTTTCATTTATATTAATTCATACTGGTTACAAATAAATATCCACAAGAACAGAAGTAATAAATGCTTCAACCAGAGCAGCAAGGAAAAATAAAGGAATAATAATTATGATATAACTCGTGATACTCTGCCCTAACATTTTAGTGATTTTCTCAGATTTTCTTTTTTTCAAAAATACCTTTTTTACAATATTTTTATTAATGTACGTACCAATTGCTACACTATAAAGAATAGGAATGATTTCAATGACTGCGTGAGGAATAAATGCGATCAGCATAGTTTGTAAAACATTATATTTCATAATAATCCCGTAACCGGCTATTATTCCAACAGATGCAAAAGAAAGCACCCCATAAACAAATGGAAGTCCATAGAGGGGAATAAACCCGCATAAGATTATCATCCCACCAACAAACAAATTATTTAATAAAATCGAGAAAAACGTTTGTACATTTGTCATTTCTTTATTGTTTTCATCCAACATTTGTTCAGCGATGGTATTCGTTTGCTGCACAATAAAATCTTCAAAGTAAATTGCTGAAAAAAAGAAAGCCAAGGCAGTTATTATTCCTAAAACGAATACTGTCAACATACTCCTTTGATACGATTCTTTATATAATTGATGTTCCATGATAAGTTTTTCTCCTATTTTACCTAAACTCATTACTCTCCCCCATAATCATCAATTTGAGCTTCTTAGTTTATCCATTTTAAAATAGAGGCTTTAATCTCAAGATTCCTGCTTAAACTGATACGTTTTTACTAAGTAATAAGTTTCATTTAATGGAAATAAGATCGTTTTAATTACAAGTAACATGTTTATTAGACAAAAAAATAGCACTATTAGTTTAAGTGCTATCACCAAAATATGAGTATTCAATTAGATATACTTTTCGCTTGAAGAAAGAATTCTAAAATTTCAGAGCGGATCATTTTAATCAGATGTTGAAAGCGAAACTCTATACAATTTATCATCATTCTCTCCAGTATTCCCTCTGCCATCCGTGTTATTGCTGACAAAGTAAAGTGTATCCTCATCGATAATCAAATCCCGGATCCGGCCTAAACCTGAAACAAACGTGCGCTGTTCATTCGTTGCAGGATCAAATTCCAACACGGCCGTTCCTCTCAAAGACGCAACATAGATTTTCCCGTCGTAATACGCCATCCCGGACGGTGCCCAGGTGGAATCATCTCCGGACGTAAATAGCGGTGACACCATATCATCCCGCTCTTCATCACCTTCAATGATCGGCCATCCGTAATTCTGTCCGGCTTCAATCTCATTGATTTCATCATTCGAACTGTTGCCGTGCTCACTCGCATACATCGTGCCATCCGGCGACCAGGTCAGTCCTTGCGGATTCCGGTGACCATAGCTGTAAACATAGGAGTCCGGAAATGGATTGTCATAAGGAACGGAGCCATCTAAGTTCAACCTAAGGATCTTACCTCCAAGAGAATCGACCTCCTGCGCAAGATCCACCTCAGCCGCATCCCCTGCGGTCGCGTACAGCTTATCATCCGGCCCCATTTTCAGCCTGCCGCCATGATGCACATTCCCGCTCGGAATCTCATCCAGCAAAAGATCTTCCTCCGTCCAGACACCATCATCTAAACGCAGGGTAACGATCCGGTTGAATTGTCCGTCCCCATTTTCATACGTATAGTAGGCATACGCCATTTGTGATTCCTGAAAGTCAGGCGCAAGGACAAAGCCAAGCAGACCCGCTTCAGCCGCGGTTGCCAGTTCCTCTTTAAGCTCCACAGCCTGCCGTTCTTCCTGATCCCCTTCCACTTTCACAATGCTTCCGGTTCTTTCTGTGATATAAAACGTATCATCCTGATGGTCAATCGCCCATGGAATCTCCAAATTTTCCGCAACCGTCTCAATTTCCTGTTCAGACACTGCCCCTTCTGACATGTCACCCTGTCCGCTGCCCGAAGAACAGCCGGCGATGAACAGAACCGCAGTCAATGAGGTGAAGAAAGTCTTTTTCACGTCGGTTGAGCCCTCCTCTTTAAACGTTTGCTTTGTTATAAGCATACCTCACAATGTTGCGGGCATTCACTAAATAATCGTCCTTCACCACTCATCATTTGCTTTCTGGTTAATGTTAACAGTACGATAAGGTTGAATTATAAAACATTTCATTGGAGGAATTCTTATGAAGTATACGGTGATTACAGGCGCCAGCTCAGGCATTGGCTACGAATCAGCATTAGCATTTGCTTCACGGAATCAAAACGTCATTGTCATTGCCAGACGGGAGGACCAGCTACATAAGCTAAAGCAGGAAATCCACAACATCAATCCCGACCTGGACGTCGTCATTAAACCAGCCGACCTTTCAGAAAGTGAACATGTCCACGCCTTATACGAGAGTTTAAAAGAATACGATATTGAAACCTGGGTCAACAACGCAGGCTTCGGAAACAGCGCACCTATTACAGAACAGAATGTCCATAAGATTGAAAAGATGCTCCGCGTCAACATCGAAGCACTCACAACCCTTTCCACCCTTTACGCCCATGATTATGCCGAAAAGGAAGGCGCAACATTAATCAACGTCGGCTCTGATGTCGGCTACAGACTCGTTGCAAACGGCGTCTCATATGCGGCTACTAAATTTTATGTAACTGCCTTTACAGAAGGACTCGCCCAGGAGCTGCAGGATCAGGGCGCTCCTATGAAAGTAAAACTACTCGCACCAGCCATGACCGAAACCGAATTCGTCAAAACAGCCCGTGAAATAGATGAATTCAGCTACCGCGACAACGTACAAAAATACCACACCGCCAAAGAAATGGCCGAATTTATGCTGGAGCTCTATGATAGTGAAAAAGTCGTTGGCAAAGTAAACAGCGAAAGCTACGAATTTGAATTACTCGATCCAATCTATCCGTATACGTCGAGACGGAAGGCTGATTGAGGTTTTAGATCATTGTTAAAAAAGGTCAGCCGTTGATTGGCTGACCTTTTTATATTACTGGTGTGATCTAATTAATCAAACTTACTTTTCTCAAACCAGCCGAACGCAACCTCTGCCTGGATCATGTCATGATGATCAGGCGACACCAAAAAGATAATAAACGAACCACCCGGTGGAAAAATAAACTTCCCATCCTCATCACTGACCAGCGTACTCTGTGGCTGAACAATCCGCCTGAACGCCATGATCCCCTTCTTCGGAAACCCCTTCACACACTCAGCATATTCAATCTTCACCTCAGGCTCCGGCAGCGGACAAAGCGCCGTATTCGCCGGCGTCACATTGTTCGAAACCTGTGGCTTCCCCGGCACAACCGGATTAAACCAAATCTCCGCTTCAAACGGCTGATCAGAATGATTCGTAATCGTAAACGCATTCACAAACAAATCAACATCCGATCCCTCCGGATTCACCAAACCTCCCCACGCATTCCGTCCCTTCCCAAACAACACATGCTCCGTCTGCCCAACAAAATACCGCCCCTGCAACGACTGATACAACGGGTTCGGTATATTCACAACCTTTTTCAAATGATCGTGATCAAATGACGTCATTAAAACACTTTTCCTTTCTTGATTGGATTGTAGAAATTGGTCTACTGGATAGGGTATTCAGGAGGTGTAGGTTTGGGGTGGTTGGGTTTATTAGGGGTGCCGAAAAGGGTTTTGAGATTAAGCTATAAGTCCTTTTACGTGAAAAAAACTCCGACCATCTAAATAGATGATTGGAGCTTTTTTGCGCTTTAACGCTGTACCTTTAAACAGCCTATCGACTTTCGAATAAAACAAGATCTACGTCCCCATGTTCAAAAAAGGAAAACTACTTAACTGTTTTCTTCGGCAGAGTGATCATCTGCCCACACCTCCGAAGTCGTAGCATTCAGAGCTTCTTCAAACCCGTCATCTTCATACTCGTCCGGGTCCTCGCCACCAAAAACTTTATGATGAGCAATGCGCAGCTTCTCTTCTTCGACTTGGCGCTTAAACTTATCCGGGAACAGATCAAAGTACTGTGACAGCTTATCGAGGGCCTTCATCTAATCAGCCAGCTTAACAGCAATTCCGTCCTTGCCCTGCTTAATCTCTGTAATGATCGTACCATCCACTACATCAGAAGAATTGAAGTCAACGAAGTTTTCTTCCCGGGTGATCTGCTGACCGTTATCATCAATCAACGGGCCGAACGCTCCCATGACAGGCACTTCCATTCGCCCGAACGTGGCATAATCAGTGGCATCAGAAAAAGCGATCTTAATGTACTTATCAAGTACGTTCATAGCATCGATGAAGAAGCCCTGTCGCATGCTCTCTTTTATAGCCCGTATCTCTTTCGCAACCTTAGCATTCCTTAGTAATCGCGAACCTTCCACATGAGCACTGTCTGGAGCGTACCCGGCATTGATAGCAGCATTCGTTGCATTAAAGCTTTTAACGAAGTACAAACAAAAAAGCCTCTGCCTGTCAGTGAGATTGTCACCTTCAGGAGGGGCTTTTGGTTCTGTCTTAATTTCATGAACTGACTGCTCAATCTGTTTAGTAACGTTCCTTTTCGAATGAGTAACGTTCCCTTTAGCTACATCCAGTTGATCTTCCCATTTGTCCTGGCTTTTCCATTTCCGAATTTGTGTATCCAGAACGTCGAGTTTTACAGCAATGTCTTTTAATTTCATATCACCATTACTGTTTTTCCATAATTCAAATGCTTTATCTCTTTTTGGATTTCTCAGTCTGCCCATTTACACTTTCACCCACCTCCAATAAATAGAGACATTAATCATCAGATTTAATTAAGAAGTTATATAAACCCTCATTAGATTCTTTTGCAACTTCATCGAATATTTCTTTTACTCTCTCAGATCGAAGAGACTCGCCTTTTTCTATCTCCTCTTTGACTCTTCTCCATTCGGATTTTAATATTACATTTTGAAGAAATAGAATGTTTGATAGATCACTATTATAATGTTTGACATCATAATTTTTGTGATTAAGTTTACTTCGAACATCAAACATAAGCTCTATTAATTTTCTGGTTACCAATTCGTTCTCATTTAAGTAAAGTTGAGAAAATCTAATTTCTTTAAGAATGCTCCAACCTAGTCCCTCTAGATCAGGTGTTTTGTCAATTCGATATAAGTTACTATAATCAAAATGAGCTTTTGCTGTTTGTGAATTAAATTCTACGAAATGCTTCCGTATTGTGTTTATCCACTCGATTCTTTGAGCTGCGATGTGTTCTATAATTCTTTGTTTATCATTAGATTCAATATTCAGTTCCGCTATTTTTTCCGATAGTTGTAAGTTGTTTTTATCAGATTTCTTTTTTAAATTATTTGTCATAAAAGTGTTTAATATTGCAATAAGTGCTGCTAACGTTGCAACTCCTATTGATACCCATTCAGTCGCTCCCACGTAATTCCCCCTTTAACATCTAATTCGACGTAAAAGAAGAAAATCCTACATTTAAACAAAAGAACACCTATATTTCTGATTCAATCCTGTATATGCAAACAACTCACCATTCTGGTCCTCTATCTCTTCAAAGTCATACCGTAGCAACCACCGATAAGCTCGCATTCTCTTATCATCTTCCCACTCAACCAGCAGGATCTCATTTTCTTTCAATCGGTCTACAAAACCTAAGATAATATCCTTCGTGATCATTAAAACGGTTAGACCACAATTACCGGTACTTTCAATTCGATTATCCTTACATTTCATATACTAATCATTCGCCCGTTTACGAGTTTCAGAAATCATAACACCCATTCTCCAGGCATTCATTTGTCTATCTTCAAAATCAAGAGGCTTCTTAGAAAAATACACATTTAAAAGCTGTTGGTTCGGCAATTCTATGCAGTGTCTAATCTCACGTTTACGCCTAGCAACTAAATCGTGCATTTCGAAACCTCCTGCCTCCTCTAAACCATACAAAAAAGAACACTCTTTTTATCGAGTGATCTCTACGGGGGGGAGGGGTTTATGTTTGGATCTAAAACCGGAGGTTGCTCTTTACGATCGCACTCATAAGCATAAGCGCGACCTAACAGCCGTCCGACCTACCCACATTTTAAATTAGTTTTTCCTCCAATTTCAAATCGTGCACGAAGTGGCATTTTTGGCATATTTGGCACAACATATCGTCCTTTAATTCTCTTATTAGGTTTCTGTTAATGCCCAGATGCATTGCGATAGAACGGTAACTCATCCCCTCCATCATGCAATCAATAATTATGGCCATACGTTCATCAGAGAAACTTTCTACTTCAGCTGCAATACGCTCTAAAGTTTCAACATGTTCATTAAACTTCATATATCTTTTGTAAAGACGTTCTTCACGTTTGTCCATTTCTTCAAGCTCTCTTGCGCTGCGGATTGAACTGCCTTTTGGCATAACAGCTTCTAATCCATATTGAGCTACTCCCCAACTTTTTTCACTTCCTCCTGTTCTACCAAAAATAAGGCTGGCCAACCTGCTCGCTTCTTTACTTTGCCAGTGGTATTTATAAATAAGATTCTCAATCTCTTTTTTAGTCATCCATTCATTCCCCCTCAGAAATCTTAGCGCTGGCGCATTGCCCCGTTATGTCTGCTGTATGTAGGTCGGTTCACTCCCATTAGTTCTCGGAGATCGCGATCAGACAGACCTTTCTTTTTCTTTGGCTTTTTTATTGCTGCCTCTTGGTTAAGTTGCTTCTTAAATTCCATCAACTGCTCTTTCGCTTTCTGGTCCATCTGATCATCTCCTTTTTAAATAAAAAGAGGACACAAACTAAGAGCGCTTGGCTCTCAATCTGTGTCCTCCAGTGGGCTGGTGGGACTAATTAATAGTTATAATTGTTCTATTTTTTGACCACCTATAAACTTTATTTTGGAAGAAGTAAGGTAAATACCAAATAACCTCTTTTTATAAGACTCATAGTAACTAAATTTTAAACGATCCAATATTTTATCTAGTTTCGGATTCCGTTTTTTGTTTTTACGAATGTATTCTTGCTGTCTATCTTTAACCTTTTTAATGATATATGAATAAAACTTTCTTCTTTTATAGGAGAACTTAATATTTTCACCTGATAATGTTCTGAATTTTATAATTAGCGCTTCATTAGTTGAATATAAATCTTTTCCAAATACAGTTTGTGGTATCAAAATCAATTGATCTTGTCTCCAAATATTTAAAGAGAAATCTTCTTGAACTTTAATTCCATCACTAAAAAACTTTGATTTTATTTTTACATTAATTATATCGTTATTCGTTAGATTCTTTAGCTCTAAAAAATTCGCTTTAGAATAATAATGTGTAGAACTATTGAATAACTTTATTCCATTTCTTCCAAAGAGTATAAAACCATTGTTTCTTTTACTCCTATCTATCGGATAATCCATTAAGTATTCTATATAAGAGAAAAATGGTCGTTTTGAATAGTTAATATCATTTCTCTCAAAGAAAAATTTTAATACTGCATTAAATAATACTGTTAAAATCGCAGTCAAAATAGGTATTATAATTACTAATTGACCGGTCAAATTTTGAATGGATTCCACTTAGAACTCTTCCCCCTCTTTATAATTTACCCT
Organism: Jeotgalibacillus aurantiacus; assembly: GCF_020595125.1. Classification (NCBI taxonomy): domain Bacteria; kingdom Bacillati; phylum Bacillota; class Bacilli; order Caryophanales; family Caryophanaceae; genus Jeotgalibacillus; species Jeotgalibacillus aurantiacus. Next base: position 23,104 of record NZ_JACNMS010000006.1, on the reverse strand, counting down.
TTTAAATTTGCCTTGATGAGTAGTAATGACAGCCTCTCCATGCTCAACTAATTTGAAGTACTTCGCCTTGCCCTTGTCAATAATCACTGCACAGTTATCTAGTTCCATTATATCAATATTCAGGCAGCCGTTGTTATCAATTTTTAGTTCTTTCATCCTCATGAAATTCCCTCCCGTGCTATAATAAAAGTGTCGAGTTTTTATTTTGCGCCGGGAGAGATTCCGGCTATTTCTATGCAATCAAACACTTATTGAATACCTGGTTTTCTCAGAGCACATTTCTGGCAAGTTAGCTCTCACCAATGCATTAGCAAATGGAGGAGGCACCGAATTGCCGCACCGCGCAACTTGTGCTGACTTTGAATAATTCTTGCCCTCATAATCCTTGTCAATGATATAGTTATTCGGAAAACCTTGAGCTTTAAATAGTTCGTGCGGCTGTAACATCCTCATCCCGATATCAGTTATTTGATAATCAACACCTGCTACAGTTACTAGGCCGAATTTATGTCCACCAGAAGTGATTGTATGAAGTGGATCGTTTAATGAATGTCCGGTGCTTGTACTGTAATATTTCATCATGAATGCCGTCACTAAGCTGAAACGATCTTTGGTAGGTATTGTGTGTACTGGACTAATGAGTTCTTGACCAATCCCCTGTCCGTAATACTTTGTTCAAAATGCAGTGACAAGACCGAATCTATTAGCTGTCGGGATTGTGGCGATTGGTTTATCTACGATCTGTCCTCTCACTTCGTTCTCGAGTGTTTCAGTGTAATAAGTTGTAAGGTAAGCTGTAACAAGCAGGTGCTCTGCTTTTGTAGTGATGGTGGTCAATAGCTTGTTAATTTCATATTGAAGGCGATCACCACCAAAACCAGCTTGTCCGATTCTTACGATAAATAGATTTGGATTCTCTGCTACAAAACGCTGAAAACCTCGTGCAATTCTCCTCATTGTGTTCTCTGCTAATGGCTTTTTCCGGTGAAATATACTTGGACATTCAAGCGACCAATCAATGACTTCAACTGCAGTGCGGTATGGCTTCTTTAATCCAAGCTGCACGTTTAAGTCTTGCGGATCACCATGAGTAGCGTCCGGCCATGTGATTGGTTGCCCATCTCACCCAGCAATTAAAAATAACCTTTTTCGAGTAGTAGGAGCGCCAAAGTCACAGGCCCGAAGTTCTTTCCAGGCTATTTCATATCCGTGTTTCCGAAACTGTTTCACCAATGACTTGAATGTGTATCCTTTTCGATCTGGATCTGGCTTTCCGTCTTTCAGTGGCCCCAACGTTTTAAATTCTTCCACGTTCTCAAGAATGATGACCCGTGGCTTGACGGTTGTCGCCCATCGGAGTGCCACCCAAGCCAGCACAAACCAACCTTTCTCCCCTTAACTACCTCACGAGGATCCACATCCCAAACAGATTCGCAATAATGCTCTGTGTGCGGGTGATTTGTTTTGTGCATTGCAATAGCAACTGGATCAGGGTTAATTGCTACATCTACATTTAAACCAGTAGCCATTTCAATCCCTGTACTGGCACCACCGCCGCCGGCAAAATTATCGACTATGATTTCTCTAAATAAATCTAATTGCATACTTATTCCCACTTACCAAAATATGTTATAATACAAACAAGAATATTACTTTTCCCAGGCCCCTCTCCCTGAGCCTTCTCAGGCAGAAGTCAGAGATGATACCACATCGAAAATTGAAAGAAAGGGAGTGGTAGTTATGCGAGAACTATTTACGAGCCTTAAAGGTTCGCAGGTAATAGTCCAAGTCATTGGCGCGATACTAAGTTTTGCGATCTTTATTAACTCCATCGATGTGGTGCCCGGGAAAAGGAATATTCCATATAGTTCATCGATCAGTGAATCGTCATAGTATGAAATGATGACTTTCCCTGAAACCTTTGATAGCAGCATTGCCAGGTCCCTATGATCGCTTAATGTAAATCCGCCGGCATAAAACTCCTCCCGGCCAATGTATGGGATACACTGGGACGTAAATCGTGAATCATTCGATAATAGAAGAATCGAGCAGGAAAATGATTTTGTCTTGCTACTCATTCTTTGAGTGTTGGCAAGGTTCTTCTGTCTCTTGATCAAGATTGACTACAGCCACAGTTGCTGAACATGGGAACGGAGGGAGTGTGATATTGCCGGGCTCTGTCCCTATCATTCACAAACAAATCAACATCCTCTCCCTCCGGATTCACCAAACCTCTTACGCTTTAAGTCCCTTCTCAAACAACACATGCTCCGTCTGCCCAACAAAATACCGCCCCTGCAACGACTGATACAACGGATTCGGTATATTCACAACCTTTTTCAAATGATCGTGATCAAACGATGACATGAAGACACTTTTCCTTTCTGAATTGGATTGTAGAAATTGGTCTAGGGGATAGGGTATTTATTTTATGGAGATGTGGGATGGTTGGATTTATTAGGGGTGTGGAAAAGGGTTTTGAGATTATATGGCGTTCCTTTATATGAAAAGCTCCGACCAAATTCAATAGATGGCCGGAGCTTTTTTGGTGTTCTATCTTAATATCATAAACACCGCTTTTATCCATTTAGATCATCTTAACGATAAGATTTTGCTGCCAATGCTTAAAGAGATTCTCTTTCATGATTGTTCCCTCCTTTTGATACGATCATAAGAACGAACGTTCCTTTTATAAATATTATAAAATTTTCCTTTCAATTAGTTCAAATTACTTGTAACATTTTAACTATATATACAGGGAGATACAAAATGAAAAAGAAATTGTAAATGGTTCAAGTAATCTTGAAACAGTTATGTTTATAGAGGATATTTACACACAAATAAGGAGGAAACAGCATGGTCAAATTCAAAAAATCTTTCAAAGTCGCTCCTGGTGTAAGGATTAATGTCGGTAAAAAAAGTGTTGGTATCTCAGCAGGCGTTAAAGGTGCGAGAATAAGCACCAATAGCAGATCCGGAACTAAAGTGACAGCCGGGATACCTGGTACCGGGATTTCAAAAACAAGCAGCCTTACAAGAAAGTCCGGCGCGACTGCTCAAAGAACTCAATCCAGAGCTGTTGCTAATCAAAATAAACAGCAGATGCAGCAAAACAATCGTCAAATCGTTAATGAGTATGATAGCCAGATTGATTCCCTGACTAAAATGCACCTTAATGTATCTGATCCTATCGACTGGGAAAAACGCTTCGCCTCCCCTCCCCCATTCGCAAGTGAAGATCAGGGACCAAATTATCTTGCAGCTTTAAAAACCATTGAAGAGTATAAACCGACTCTCAGAGATAAGCTATTTAACAGGATCGATGCGCGTAAAGTCTCTTTATCTGAGTCTCTACCTGAAGCCAAAAACCAGGATAGAGAAATCTATGAAAATTGGAACAGTTCGATCGCTCAAGCCGAAAAGATACTTAATGGTGATCAGGAAGGGATGACCCGATTAATCTCTTCAAAGAATCCGTTTAAAACGTTGATGGACATTGGTGCCGATGTGGACGTTACATATCCCGGATCAAATACCGCATTTGTTGAGGTAGCTCTTCCTGATGACTATGCTCCCTCTCACGTTATCAGTCTCACTGCTACAGGCAAGCTTTCTAACAAGCAGATGGCTAAGGGGAAATACTATCAGCTTCAAAAAGAGATTGTCTCGAGCATGATGCTAAAAATAGTTGGAGAGTTGTTTAACCTCTTTCCACTTCAAAAAGTGCATATCAACATCTACGCAAATAGCTATGCGGTTGAACCTGCTGAGCATGGCTGTATTGCAGCTGTATCTGTGGATCGTAATAAGTTTCAGAGCGTCTATAATGCCACTACGCCTGCAACTGACTTAATTCTCTTCTTTAATCACGAAATGAATCATCTGAAAACCAAAGGCTTTAAATTAGTCCAGGAGGTGCAAGTCTAATGTGGTTATTGATTGTATGCTTAATAGTTTTTCTTATCCTGTTATTTAACTTCCCGCTCTTCACTATCGGGGCCGCTCTGGCCAGCTGGGGAATCTACGAATGGAATACGAATAAGAAACTGAAGGCCAAGTCACGTAAACCTGCAGCGATCTTAAGCGTAGGTCTCGTGATGGCCTTAACCGGATGTGTGATAACCGTATCAAACCCTGACGAACAAATCGCTACAGACACTCAAGAGGCTGAAAGTGCAGAGGTAGCAGCAGAAGCTGAAGAAGCTGAACGTGTTGCTGCGGAAGCAAAAGAGGCTGAAGAAAAGGCTGCGGCTGAACAGGAAGCAAAAGAAAAAGCCGATGCTGAAGCAAAGAAAAAAGCGGAGGAAGAAGCCGCAGCCAAGAAACAGGCTGAAGAAGAGGCTGTCGCAATAGCAGCAAAGGAAAAAGCTGAAGAGGAAGCAGCCAAAAAGAAAGCCGAAGAAGAATCTCTTGCAAAAAAGAAGGCTGAGGAAGAAGCCGCTGCACTAGCACTGGCTGAAGAAGAAGCTGCTGCTCAAGAGGCAGCTGAGGCTGAAGCTGCCGCTGCATCCGCGCCGCCAGCACAAGAAGCGGAGTTTTTTGATAACTGCACACACTTGAGAACTGTCTATCCAGGTGGGGTAGCTGCTGATCACCCTGCTTATCAAGATAAGATGGATCGCGATAATGATGGATGGGCTTGTGAAAATTAAAAACGTATAAATTTCTGGAGGATAGTAATGCTTCAAATCATTCAATCAATTGTAGATATTATTTTTAAATCCATACCTTTTCTTTTAGGTGTTTTCATCCCTTTTATTTTTATACTTTTGAAATCAAAAAAAGCAGAAAGAGCAATACAATCACCCTTTGTTCAATTTACTTATAACCTTTTTGCTTTTATTGGAATATTCATTATTTTCCCATTGACTTTAGTACCTTGGTCTATTGAATGGAATATTCCAACTAGAGAATTTAATGCTTATGTAGGCAATACTATCCTGGTGTTTATCATGGGCGTGATTCTGTTGCTTTTCGTTTTTATGTTAATTATTACTTATATCCAAAACACCACTCGAGTTGATTTTTGGGTAAAGAATTATACAAATAACAGAAAGATATACTTAATAATAATTTTCATTTTAAACATTTTAGGAGTTGTAATATTCTCAGTTTTCTTAGCGTCTGTCATTGACCAAATAGTCAGAATTGAAGACAAACAAATAATTATAAGTGAAAACCACTCTGAGGCGTCTGAGGCGATAGCTCAATTAATTATAATTTTGTTTGTATTTCTCCCTCTCTTCCTTTTTTATTTTAACTATTTTTTAAAGGAAATTAAAACTGATGTTATTTCAACCATCAAATTGGAGAATGGAGATATTTATGAAAACGTAGTTATCTCACATAAATCCTTTTCTAATACTATTGTTGCTACGCCATTCAACGATCCAAAAGTTTTTGAAAGTTTAATAATTCCTTTCAATAAAGTTAACTCTATTATATCTGTAGAACACAGATATGACGCTGATAAAAATGTAGGAATATGGAAGTTGAGTTCTTTGTCAAAAAAACTCTCCAGAACCAAACCTGATCAGAAAATTGGGGTATAGCAATTTTTTTAATGAATGGTTTTATAAAAATTAAAAGAATTAGGAGAAATAAAATGTTAAGAGAATTAAAGATAAAAAAGTTCAGAAAATTCATAAATCAAACTATTAATATATCGCCTGGTCTTACTTTAATTTCTGGTGGTAATGGATTAGGAAAATCAACTTTATTAGGTATAATTGCAAATGGTTCCGGGACAAAAGAGTTTAAAACGTTAAATAATAAAGATTTCCATCCCGAATTTAATAACTACTTCATTTTATCCAAAGATGAGCATAAGGATTCTAGAAAAAATGATGATTATTACGAAGTAACTTTAAAATACCACTATAAAGCACATGAAGTTTATAAAAGAGTAAGGACTTCGCATCCCAATGGTCCGAAATTAAAATTAGTACCAAGAACTGTGAACTCTGAAGGCATTCAAAATGATAAGATTGGAGAAGAAGTTTTTAAAAACACTGGAATAAAGGGATCTGAAAGAATGCCAATACCCACATATTACGTAAGCACTAGCAGGCTTTTCCCTTTTGGAGAATCTAAATCTCTGCATAATCACTTAGTTAAAATAACTGGCAGAAAATATATAAGTGATCAATTTACTATTACTAAAAAGTATATAGAAATGTATAACAAAGTGCTTCCGCGTTCAATTGATGAGGAGACTGACGAATTATACGAAACACCAAAACCGAAAATTAATTATACCGGGATATATTTAAAACCTAAATCGTCAAGTATACTCACACAATCGATTGGACAAGAAAGTTTGAGTGGGATTATTAATGCATTACTGTCGTTTCATAATATTTCTACTGAGCCCAACTATATAGGTGGCATATTATGTATAGATGAACTTGATGTTTCCTTACATCCTGACGCACAATTACGACTTTTAAAATTATTAAAAGAGCAGTCAAAAGAACTTAAACTCCAAATTATATTTACTAGCCATTCCCTAACTGTAATTCAGGAGATGCTTAGATTGAAACAAAAGGATTCGGAAAATCACATGGTATATTATTTTAGAAATAATAACAGACCTTTTTTTAGAGAAGAAGACTCTTATCAATCTATAAAAGCAGACTTATTTTCAGAAATACATTATTCCATGCCAAAAGTTAAAGTCTATCTAGAGGATGAAGAAGCAAAGTTTGCACTAGAGCAAATAATGAATATTTATTATGAGGGTAAAAATGAGAGTAATCTTTTAAATAATTGTGAATTAATTGCTTCTCAAATTAACTGTACTACATTACTTGATTTACCGAATAAAGATAGCTACTTCAAAGATACCATTATTGTTCTAGATGGAGACGCGAGATATAAGAAAAAACCATCTCTCAAAGAATTTTTAACTAATGATCCAAAGGGCTATAATTCAATTCAAAACTACCCAAGAAATGTTCTTTTTTTGCCTGGCGACTTTAGTCCTGAAGAAAATGTTTTTAGAATTCTGTATGAGTTGTTATTAAATGAAGATAAGCATCATGATTTTTGGTATTCTGTGGAACATAACACGTCTTTGGGTAATTATTATCCTCAAATGCTCTTAAATGAACTTGAAAACATGATCTCACAGCAAAAACTTGACAGAGAAAATCTAAAGAAATGGTTTCAATCTCACGAATCTTTTTTTGACCAATCAGGTATATATAAGTATTATTACAAAGCAGTTCTTGAAAATGATAATATTACCACACTTGCAGAATCATTTATAAAGCTTGTAACAAATAAACTTGCAGCCCTAAAAAGTAAAGGTTTTTAGTAAAGGAAGAAACAGATAACACTAGAAGCAGGTGATAAAATGCCGAGAGCTACATTAACCCCACTAAGATATCCTGGTGGTAAAGACAAAACTTACAACTATGTAAAACATCTCATTAGAGAAAATAATCTAACAAGCTATATAGAGCCGTTCGCAGGAGGAGCCGCAGTTGCAATAAGGTTGCTTTTAAACGAGGATGTTCAAAAAATATATATAAATGACTTTGATCGCAGTATTTATTGTTTTTGGAAAGTAATTGTTAGTCATCCAGAAAAGTTAATTGACAAAATTATTGAAACCCCTATATCTATGAAAGAATGGGATTTACAGAAAAAAATACAATCTAACAAAGAAAATGAAAGTGAATTAGATGTGGCATTTTCTACCCTTTTTCTAAACAGGACTAATAGAGCTGGAATAATTAAAGCTGGCGTTATTGGTGGCAAAGAACAAAAGGGTGCTTATAAAATGGATTGTAGATTTAATAAAGAGAAAATTATTAAAAGAATAGAGTTGATTGCGTCAAAAGCTGACAGAATTGAGGTACATAATTATGACGCGATTGAATTCATTGAGGAAGTTATTAAAAATACTCGGAACTCATTAACTTTTTTTGACCCTCCATACTACGATAAAGGTCCAGATTTATATACAAATTTCTACGATCATAATGATCACGTAGAATTAGCCAAAGTAATCAAAGGAAAAATGAGAAATCGTTATTGGATATTAACATACGATATTGCTGATAAAATTGAGAAGTTGTACTCCAGACATTATTACGAAAAATATTATTTAAATTATTCTATTGCAGAACCTACTCGAGGCCAAGAGTTTATGTTTTTTTCAAAAAAAATTAAGCCTGGTAATTTGAGAGAACATCTCCAAACAGTTTGAACTTCCATTTTTGGAAGTTTTCTTTTATCCCAAAAAGGAACATACGTTCTATAAAAAAGAGGATATTCCCTTGAAATTAGGCACTTCATGCTGCAAAACTCTTTAAACATTTAAAGGATACATTAATCGATCACGCCTCGTTATCAAAATCATTAATCGAAGCTAAATAATCTCTAATTCTTTTTATTTCTAACAGCAGACCTGTTAAAATTTCATGCTCTTCTGAAGCTACTTCCTTTGATTCAGCTGTTAAAAAACTGCTGTAGTGATAATGTAAATCAACATTAAGATCAATATAATCTTTGTCTACATCTTCTATTGCCTCAAACATATAAGACACGGTTTTTGATGTGTTTAAGTAATCATTTTTTTCCATAGCATAATTCTCTAGTTCAGTTTGAAAGGTTTTAGATTCAATGATCTTGCTTTGTTTATCTAAATCCGATTCCAGCTCATCTATAACCAATTCAATACCTAAAAGCAGATTAAATATCTCGAGCTCTCGCTTTTCAGATTGACTGTAAGCTTCAAAAGCTAAAGCTAATGAAAGCACGATTGCTAGAGAGACTGAGATTAACATTACAACGCGTTGTTTCATATCATTCACATCCCTACTGAAAAGTAAATTACAGCTTGAATTTTGAAAATCAACTTTATCCCAGTAAAATAATATCATATATTTCCATAAAAATACCTAAAACAGTTATTTTCAGCACAAAAAAAACTCCCCCTCACAAAGTGAGAGAGAGTTCTTCTGTGTATGGATGACCTTACATCATTCCACCCATACCACCCATATCAGGCATGCCACCGCCAGTGTTTTCTTCCGGGATGTCTGCGACTACGGCTTCAGTCGTCAGGAACATCGCCGCTACTGATGCAGCGTTTTGAAGGGCTGAGCGTGTTACTTTTGTTGGGTCTACGATGCCGGATTCGATCATGTTGACCCATTCGCCGTTGGCTGCGTTGAAGCCTACGCCTACTTCTTCTTTCTTGAGGCGGTCGACGATGATGGAGCCTTCTAAGCCTGCGTTGTGTGCGATTTGGCGGATTGGCTCTTCAAGTGCGCGAAGCACGATGTTGATACCTGTTGCCACGTCGCCTTCTGCTTCAACAGAGGCTACTTTGTTGTATACGTTCACGAGTGCTGTACCACCACCGGATACGATTCCTTCTTCTACGGCTGCACGCGTTGAGTTGAGGGCGTCTTCGATGCGCAGTTTGCGCTCTTTCAGTTCTGTTTCTGTTGCTGCTCCGACTTTGATGACTGCTACGCCGCCAGCAAGTTTTGCAAGGCGCTCCTGCAGTTTTTCTTTGTCGAAGTCAGATGTTGTTTCTTCGATTTGTGCACGGATCTGAGCTACGCGGCCGCCGATTTTTTCAGCGTCTCCTGCACCTTCAACAACTGTTGTGTTTTCTTTTGTAACCACAACTTTAGCAGCACGGCCAAGCTGGGAGATGTTCGCTGACTTCAGATCAAGTCCAAGATCTTCAGTGATCACTTCTCCGCCTGTTAGTACAGCTAAGTCTTCTAGCATTGCTTTACGACGGTCACCAAAGCCTGGTGCTTTTACAGCAACGGCATTGAATGTTCCGCGAAGCTTGTTCACAACAAGTGTTGCAAGTGCTTCACCTTCTACGTCTTCAGCAACGATTAGAAGTGGCTTGTTCTGCTGAACAACCTGCTCAAGAACTGGAAGAACTTCCTGGATGTTGCCGATCTTCTTGTCTGTGATCAGGATGTACGGGTTATCAAGCACCGCTTCCATTTTGTCAGAGTCTGTGACCATGTATGGAGATGCATATCCGCGGTCGAACTGCATGCCTTCTACTACATCAAGCTCTGTCGTGAAGCCTTTTGATTCTTCGATTGTGATAACGCCGTCGTTTCCAACGCGCTCCATCGCTTCAGCAATCAGCTGGCCGACTTCTTCGTCAGCAGCAGAGATTGCCGCAACCTGTGCGATCGACTCTTTGCCTTCGATTGGTTTAGAGATGGCTTTCAGTTCTTCAAGCGCTGTTTGAACCGCTTTTTCGATCCCTTTACGTACGCCAACCGGATTTGCTCCAGCAGTCACGTTTTTCAGACCTTCACGAATCATTGCCTGTGCAAGAACCGTTGCAGTTGTTGTACCGTCACCGGCGATTTCGTTTGTCTTGCTTGCTACTTCAGCGACAAGCTTTGCACCCATGTTTTCAAATGCATCTTCAAGCTCGATTTCTTTTGCGATTGTTACGCCGTCATTTGTGATTAATGGTGAACCGAATTTCTTTTCAAGAACGACGTTGCGTCCTTTTGGTCCAAGCGTTACCTTTACCGCGTTTGCAAGCTGATCCACACCACGTAGCATGGAGCGGCGTGCTTCTTCACTGAACTTAATTTCTTTAGCCATTTATAAGTACCTCCTAAAATAATTTGGTATCTTTGATGAAAATGACGTCCTGATCGAAGGACTTTGTTTTATAAAAGTAAGTAAGTTAACATTAGTTAACGACTGCTAAAATGTCGCTCTCGCGAAGGATTAAGTATTCAGTACCCTGGTATTTCACTTCTGTTCCAGCGTATTTCGAGAAGATAATGCGGTCATCAACAGAAACCTCAAGCTCTACACGCTCGCCGTTCTCAAGCACACGGCCTGTTCCGACTGCCACAACTTTCCCTTCCTGCGGCTTTTCTTTCGCACTGTCCGGGAGTACAATCCCGCTTGATGTTTTTTCCTCAGACTCTACCAACTCAATAACTACGCGATCACCTAATGGTTTTAACAAGTGAAACAACCTCCTTGAATGATGTTCTTTCGTTTATTAGCACTCTTTTTATCTGAGTGCTAACACAAGTATTAGTGTAAATAATTCTGTTTTCTTTTGCAAGAGAAAAACATGTGATTTTTATAAATTTTGTATTACATTTTGGTGCGGGCGGATTGGTGGCGGATTGTATGCAGAACAGTACAATTCCTGCCTGAAACGATACATAAACTTTTTGAAACAGGACAATTAAGTCTGCTAACGATACAATAACAGGTCGGCGGAAGTGGAACGATACAATTCCTGTTTGAAACAGTACATAAAAAATCCAGAACAATACATTTAATTTTTGAAACGATTGAATTACGACCCCGATCGATACATTTTCTCCAGCAGCTTAGTTTCCCCCAACCTTTTCTTCCATGAAGATACCCTCCTTCATGGTTGATCGGAGTGGAAGGCGGCGACTCCTGCGGCTCACCGCGCGCCACGGAAAGCGTCCGCCTGGAACGGAGATCCATCTTTCATTTGTGAAACAAGTGAATTACTTCCCCCATCAGTACAATTCCCCAGCACGCCTCCCCGCTCCCCATTTTCACAAAACGATCATGAAATCCTTCATCATAAAGCGATTAAGTTTGAAGGCACCCGCTTTTATTAGTAGAATTAACACTACAGAACGAATAAAGGAGTATGCTTGTGAATCGCACCTTTTTGATCATTTTAATTACGTATGTTGCGATGCAGCTGTCATCGTTTGTGGTGGTTCCGGTTGCGCTTCTCGTCGGGCGTTCAGTCAGCAGCGCGGAGCCGACCGTTTTGCTGAACCTTGTGTCAGGCTACTGGATTTTCCTCAGCTTCATGATTGGGCTGCTTGTGATTCTGTTTGTGCTGAACCGCAATAAAGGCGTGCTGGATCTGCCGGGCGAAAAAGCAGGTCCTGCGATGATTGCGATCTGGTCGTTCATCGGGATCTTCCTGGCCTTCTTCAGCCAGATGATCGCAGTAGGCATTGAGTATCTGATCGGGATTGAGCCGGGCTCTGATAATACAGCCCAGCTGATCGATCTGCTTTCTTATGTACCTCTTGCAGCCGTGGCGATTGCGATCTTCGGACCTATTCTTGAGGAAATCGTATTCCGCGGCGTCATCTTTGGATGGTTCTACCGCAAATACAACTTCTTCATATCAGGCTTGATCAGTGCACTGATCTTTGCGGTGATTCATTTTGACTTCACCCACATCCTAATCTATGCAGCAATGGGCTACGCATTTGCATTTTTGTATGCATTTACAAAAAAAATTATCGTGCCGATTATTGCGCATATGGCCATCAACACATTCGTCGTCATGACGCAGTTCTTCTTTGCCGATGAAATCCAGCGGATCGTGGAGCTGAATGAAGCATTTGCCTTAGTCTGGCGCGCTGTACTGGGAGGGATTTTATAAATGAGGTCTCCTCTTGGACACGGAGTCTTTTATCTGATCCTCGGATTCTTCTTCGTTTTCTTCGCCATCAACAGCGTAAACGAAAACGGCTGGGGCGTCTGGGCATACATCTTCGTCGCCTTTGCCACCTATGACATCGGCGCCGGAATCCGCCTGATCGGACTCCACCTGAAAATCAAAAAGCATATGAATGAAAAAAAGTAGCGGACTGAGGTTCGCTACTTTTTCTTATGGAGAGTGTATTAACAATTCTATCGTGCCTAACGACAAATTAAACAGGCCTATCAACAGAAACGCGGGCTCTTACAACAAACCAACAACCCCTATCAACATTTCAGCCGACGCCAGCACGCCTAATAACGTAAACTCCCTGGCTAACGACAGAAACTTTACGGCTAGTGACAGAAATGTCCACCCAATCAACATAAAACCACCGCACCAGCTCTGGCTTAATCCATCGAGATCAAAAGACAGTTACCTTCAATTCACATCCCTCAAGAAAATGTATCAACAATTCCAGCGTGCCTAACGACAAATTAAGCAGGCCTATCAACAGAAACACTCCCCATTACAACAAACCAACAAGCCCTTTTGACAATTCAACCGACACCAGCACGCCTAATAACGTAAACTCCCTGGCTAACGACAGAAACTTTACGGCTAGTGACAGAAATGTCCACCCGATCAACATAAAACCACCGCACCAGCTCTGGCTTAATGCATCCAGATAAAAAGCCAGTTACCTTCAATTCACTTCCCTCAAGAAAATGTATCAACAATTCCAGCGTGCCTATCAACAAATCAAGCAGTCCTATCAACAGAAACACGATCCCTTACAACAAACTAACAAGCCCTATCAACATTTCAGCCGACGCCAGCACCACTAACAACAGAAACGCCACGGCTAGTAACAGAAACACACCAGCTAACGACAAAAAACCAACCGCTAACAACATAACAGCTCCCCAGCCGAACCACCCCCCACAAAAAGAAAAACAGCGAAGATCATTCCCCGCTGTTTTCACGCGCTGCAAGCTCTTTGTCAATCCGCTCGCGGCGTTCTTGTTCTTCTATTTCGCGCTGGATGGCTTCTGCCTTTTGCGCTTTGTTGTAGCCGATTCTCGCAATCCACAGGCTGATTTCATACAGCAACAATAACGGTACGGTCACGAGCATATGTGAGAAAATATCCGGCGGCGTAATGAAGGCTGCAATGACGAGCAGCACGAAGTACGCGTATTTACGGATTTTTCCGAGAAACATCGGTGTGACGATGCCGAGTCTTGTGATAAATAGCATGACAACCGGCAGCTGGAACAGGAATCCGAAGGGGATTGTCATTTGGAATAGGAATTGAAAGAATTCATTGATCCCGATGACCTGTTCAATTTCAAGGTTATTCGAAAGGTTCGTCATAAAGCTGATGACGAACGGAAATAAAATAAAGTAGGCAAACGCCAGTCCTGATAAAAACAGGAAGACGGATGCGGGTATATAACTGAGTGTCACGCGCCGCTCCCGCTCGTGGAGACCGGGGCTGACAAACGACCAGAGCTGATATAAGATGACGGGCGATGTCAGGATCAACGCAGAGAACATGATGATCTGGAAGTAGATCATGACAGGGTCCGTTGGCCGGAATGCGTTAAGGGTCATTTTTTGTGCTTCATCAGAGGACTGAAGAAACTTCATCAGCGGCTCTGCGATAAAGAAGCCTCCGACCATTGCAAAGACAAAGAAAACGACTACAATGATGAGTCGTTTTCTTATTTCATTTATATGCTCATGGACGGTCATATCTTTTTCATTCATATGGCCACCATCCCAAAAAAATTATTGCTTCTTATCTTCTTTCTTTACATCATCGTCGTCATCGGCAAGACCTTTAGTTGCGTCTTTGAATTCACGAAGGGTGCTGCCCGCAGCTTTTCCGAGTTCCGGAAGCTTCTTAGGGCCAAAAATGAGCAACGCAACGATCGCGATTACGGCAAGGCTGATTCCACCTGGTAGCATGATGCATGCACCTCCTCTTTCTATCTTCCATCATAAAACAAATTGCGGCATTTGGCTATTCCAATATGTCCTCTAATTGTGACGTTTCTACGTCATCTGTGCCATAATTTTTCAGGAAATAAATGAGTGACTGAAGCTCCACCGCAAGATCAATATGGTGAATCCGTAAATCCTCCGGCACCGTCAGTCTTGCCGGGGTAAAATTCAGGATTCCCTTAATCTTCAGGTTCACCAGACGGTCGGTGATACCCTGTGCCGGACCTGCTGGCACTGTCAGAATCGCCACTTCAATGTCACTGTCCTGAACTCTTTCCTCAAGCTCGTCCATGGCATATACCGGTACTTCTCCGATTGATGTGCCCGCTTTTTTCGGGTCTGCATCAAACGCCATTTCAATCTTTGTATTATTGTTTTTCAGGAAATTATAATGTAAAAATGCCGTTCCAAGATTTCCGACACCAATCAGCACGACCTTTGTCGTCTCGTCCTGATCAAGCGTTTTACGGAAAAAGGATAACAGGTAATCGACGTTATAGCCGTACCCTTTTTTGCCGAGTGCACCGAAATACGAAAAATCTCTGCGGATTGTTGCAGAATCAACTTTGACCGCATCGCTCAATTCCTTCGATGACACACGCTGTTTTCCTGATGAATGCAGGTTTTTTAAAAACCGGTAGTATAGCGGCAGCCGTTTGGCTGTGGCCTGAGGAATCTTCATCTGTTCCTGACTCATGCCTCTTCTCCCCCTAAATCCAACGATCACCTTTTCTGGCTCTATTCAGCCTGTGAACGCTTCCAAATCATTATATTTCAACAATCCTTTTTCTGGACAAGCAAACTTCTTCCTTTGTTATCATACACCAACAGGGTACACTCTTGCAAAGTATGCAAACTTTTTCACAAATCCCCTGTATTGCTTATGCCTTCCCCGTTGCGATACACTTAAGAGGATAAAAATAGAGGTGAACCATTGATGATTTTACTGCAGGTGAACGGTCTCTCCAAGTCCTTCGGGGCTGAGGAGATTCTGTCTAATATAAAACTCGAGGTCCAGACTAAGGACCGCATCGCCCTCGTTGGCCGTAACGGCGCGGGGAAATCTACGCTTTTAAAAATGATCGCCGGACAGCTTTCGTATGATTCCGGTGATATTAATAAACCGAAGGAAGTCACGATCGGCTACCTTGAACAGCACTCAGGACTTGAATCTGAGCTTTCCATCTGGGATGAAATGCTGAGCGTATTTGACCATCTAAAGGATATGGAAAAAAAGCTTCGCAGTGCAGAACAGCAGATGGCTGATCCCGCTGTGTATGAAAACGAGGAACGCTACAGCCGTTTAATGAAGGAATACGATGAACTCCAAGTGCGATTTAAGGATTTCGGCGGCTATCAATATGAAGCGGATATCCGGACCGTACTTCACGGACTGCGTTTCCAGTCCTTCGATTACGATACACCTATTTCAACACTGAGTGGCGGGCAGAAAACCCGTCTCGCACTTGGTAAGCTTCTTTTAACGAAGCCTGACGTGATGATTCTCGATGAGCCGACCAACCATCTCGACATCGACACGCTTGCCTGGCTTGAAACGTATTTGCAGGGCTACCCGGGTGCGATTCTCATCGTATCCCACGACCGCTATTTCCTTGATAAGATCGTTAACCAGGTCGTTGAGCTGTCGCGTCACCGTTCGAAAAAATTCCACGGGAACTACAGCAAATATTTAGAACAGAAAGCACTCGACTACGAACGCGAAATGAAGGAATACGAAAAGCAGCAGGAAGAAATCGCCAAGATGGAAGACTTCATCGCGCGAAATCTCGTACGGGCCTCCACCACCAAGCAGGCACAGAGCCGCCGCAAAAAGCTTGAACGCATGGAAAAAATGGACCGTCCGCGCGGTGACGAAAAATCAGCCAGCTTCGGATTCGCCATCGACCGCCAAAGCGGCAACGACGTTCTGAAGCTGCAGGACCTGTCTGTCGGCTATGATGAAGCCGTTTCGCGCAACATCAACGCATCTGTCACCCGTGAAGACAGCATCGCTCTGATCGGTCCAAACGGTGTCGGGAAATCAACTTTACTGAAGACGATTGTGAAAAAACTGCCCGCACTAGCAGGCGCCATTCAGTACGGCTCAAACGTCAGCATCGGCTACTACGACCAGCAGCAGGCCGAGCTTCATTCCAATAAAACCGTATTAGGTGAGCTCTGGGATGACTATCCGATGAAAAATGAGAAAGACATCCGTACCGTGTTAGGCAACTTTTTATTCTCAGGAGATGACGTCCTGAAGCCGGTCGCAACCCTGAGCGGTGGAGAAAAAGCACGACTTGCACTTGCCAAGCTCATGATGCAGCGCTCAAACCTGTTAATCCTGGACGAGCCAACCAACCACCTGGATCTCGACAGCAAGGAAATTCTCGAAAACGCACTGATCGATTACCCTGGCACGATCCTGTTCGTCTCGCACGACCGCTATTTCATCAACCGCCTGGCAACCAAAGTACTTGAGCTGTCTCCTGACGGCAGCACCGAATACCTCGGCGACTACGATTACTATATCGAAAAGAAAACAGAGCAGGAAGAACTTGCAGCCTTTGAAGAACGCGAACGCGCAGCCAAACAGCCCGCTTCCGCCAACACAAAGGCATCAGACAAATCCTCCTTCGCACTCGACAAAGAAAAACAAAAAGCCGAACGCAAAAAACGCCGGCGACTCGAAGAAATCGAGCTCCTCATCACCGAGCTCGAAGGCACCATCGAAGAACACGAAAACCTCCTATGTGAGCCCGACATCTTCCAGGACCACGAACGCGTCATGGAATCCAACCAGGCCATCGAACAAGCCAAATCCGACATGGACCAGCTCCTTGAAGAATGGGCAGAATTAGAGGAAGAGTTAGCTGAATAAGGAAAAGCCGGAGTGCAAGCACTCCGGCTTTTTTAAATGGGCGTGTATCATGGTTGTCCGGAATAGGTCAAATAGAACAATTCCACGAAAGAGATCCAAAATCTTATGAAACATCAGGAATATTCCCCCAAACCAGGCCATCATTCCACGAAACAGCTGCAAAATCTCACGAACTAAAGCCAATATCCCGCGAACCAGCCTCACAGCTCCACCCGCTCATTCAGTCACCGCGCATTTGACAACTCCTCAGCCTTATTTAACAACTTTCTTTGCTTATTTGACAACTCTTACTCCAGATTAAACAACTCTAAAGACTTATTAAGCAACTTATCTCAGTTATTTAACAACCCTCATCAAAAAACCCCTGCGAATGCAGGGGCACTTAATGGTTTTGAGTAACAGTCTTTTAATATTGTTTATTCCCACAAAAATCATTAGATCTGATTACTTTACAAAGGTCCGGCGGCATTCGTAGACTCCTACGGCGGAGAAGCGACAGGTGAGACAGCGTAGTGCGGAGCACTAGCTGGCTCACCGCGCGGCCGTGGAAAGCGAAGGATGCCGCCGGACCGGTTCTTTATATCTCCCCCTTAACTCCAATAAGAGGTAAGCTCAAACAAAGGGCTGGGACCATCCGAAGACTCCTGTGGCAGAAAGGGACAGGTGAAACCATTGTGCGAAGCACAATGGGTTCACCGCCCGGCCACGGAAAGCGTAGGATGGTCCCAGCCCGGTTTTCCAAACACCATTCAACAATCCTCCCACCACATTTCCCAAATAACCCATCACTTATACTATTTCGCCCATCGAATCAAAACCCAAATTGTGTATAACTTTCCACCATATAATTATTAGAAAATTACAAACAAATATGTACGTAATATGTATATCTTGTAACAGAACCATGACAATCCCCAGAGTTATACACATTAAACACAGCATAAAACGGCTTTTCAACAGCTTTTTCCACATTATCCACAGATTAATGTTAAGAAACAAACATTATCCACAGCTCATGACACACTGAATTATAAACAGTACCTCTCGTACTTATGCACAGGTTATCCACATATTAACACCTAATGTTTACCATTTCACTTTCCCAATTCAATCCCGTGAACAGATCCTCTGTTCATCCAATAAACTGCAGGAAGCAACAGTAATGCTAATATTCCTCCAGCAATCGACAAAAACGCATAACTCGTCCCTGCGACGACCATCCCTGAAAGAATTCCTCCTGCCGCTCCGGACAACGCGACCAGTACATCTACTGCTCCCTGTGTCTTCGCTCGTACAGCAGGTTCCGTTGAATCAACAAGCATTGACGTCCCGCTGATTAAGCCAAAATTCCACCCCAGCCCAAGAAGAACCAGCGCCACAACCATCCAAAACAAGGATTCTCCAGGAGCAAGCGCACCACCAAGCCCGGCCAGCAAAAGCGTTACGCCCGCAGCGATCGCCATCTTACCTCGTCCAACCCTGTCTACAAGCACACCCGTCACAAGAGATGGTAAATACATCGCAGCAATATGAAGGCTGATCACAAGCCCCACAGCCTCTAATCCATGACCATGCGCTCCCATATGAACCGGCGTCATCGTCATCACAGCCACCATGACAATCTGGGCCGTCACCATCACCGCAGCACCAATCACCACACCTCGACGGTTATATTGAAGTACATCACCAGAATGCGCAGGATCAATAGAAGCTTTTTCAACCGCAGCTATTTTCTCCGCGACTAAAAGTGGATCCGGCTTTAAAAACAAAAACAACACGATCCCTGCAAGCACATAGGCAGCAGCAGCTAAAATAAACGGACCTGCAAGTGCTGGAACACCCACCATGACCGCGAACTCCCCCATCACGCCCACTAGATTCGGTCCCGCAACCGCACCAAACGTTGTCGAGACAAGGGCAATACTGACCGCTTTCGCGCGCTGATCCTTTCCGGCAAGATCCGTTCCGGCATACCTCGCCTGAAGGTTCGAAGCCGTTCCAGCTCCATAAATTAAGAACGATAAAAATAACAGCGGTATATTTTCAAAAGCGGCAGCAGAAATAACCCCAATCGCGCCTAATCCACCAGTCAAAAAACCACCCGATAACCCGAGACGCCTGCCAAACCGCTGCGAAGAACGCCCGACTGTATAAGCAGCCATCGCAGAGCCAAACGTTAACAGCCCGATCGGAAGGCCCGCATATCCCTCTGTTCCAAGCAGATCATTCGCGAGCAGTGCACCAACCGTAATACCCGCTGCAAGCCCCGCTCCACCAAAAATCTGAGATAACACCACAATCCAGAGCGTCTTTTTATACAAAGCCTCTTTTTTCGCCGGGTCATCTATGTAAGCCTGTATATCTGAATCACTTAAACCCTTGTTCATATCATTAGCTCCTTTAATCAGCATCCTTACTCCATTGTACTAAAAAAAGCTGCCTGAAAGTCAGACAGCTTTTTGATCTTATTTTAACTCAAGACCCGGGTTTGCATTCATTCCTAATGATGAACGTCGTCCCTGCTCGAAATGAACCGCTCCGGCTGCAGCGATCATGGCTGCGTTATCCGTACATAAAGAGAGTGGTGGAATCACAAGCTCCACGCCATCCATCTTATCAAACATCTCCGTTAAACGGCTGCGCAGTCCTTTATTGGCTGCCACACCACCGGCTAACAGCACCTGCTTCACGCCATATTCCTGCGCTGCACGTTTTGTTTTTTCCGTCAGCACGTCAATGACACTATCCTGAAAGCTTGCTGCCAGATCCTTCACATCAATTTCTTCCCCGCGCTGCTCCGCATTATGAAGCGTATTAATCACGGCAGACTTCAAACCGCTGAAGCTGAAGTCATACGAACCTTCCTCAAGCCATGCACGCGGCAGCTTAATGGATGGTGTTCCTTCATGCGCTAGCCGGTCAATATGAGGGCCACCAGGATAAGGCAGGCCAATCGTCCGCGCCACTTTATCATACGCCTCACCAGCAGCATCATCACGCGTTTCACCAATCACTTCAAACGAACCGTGATCACGCATCAGCACAAGCTCCGTATGTCCCCCTGACACAACAAGTGATAACAGAGGAAACTGCATCTCTGTCACAAGACGGTTCGCATAAATATGACCCGCAATATGATGCACCCCTACAAGCGGCTTCTGATGAGCAAAAGCCAAAGCCTTCGCAGTATTCACACCAATAATAAGCGCACCAACAAGACCTGGACCTTCTGTTACAGCAATTGCATCAATGTCATCCATTGAACACGAAGCCTGCTCAAGAGCCTCTTCCACGACAAGCGTCATCTGCTCGACATGATGCCTTGAAGCGATTTCCGGAACGACTCCGCCAAAACGTTTATGGCTCTCAATCTGAGAGGAGATCACAGAGGAGACAATCTCATTTCCCCCGCGAATCACGGCAGCAGCCGTCTCATCACAGCTCGTCTCAATGCCTAAAATCATCGTTTTATTCGTCATTTAAATTCACCCACATGACCTGTGCATCCTCTCCGTTATCAGAGTAATAATTTCTGCGGATTCCACCATTTGAAAATCCAAGCTTTCTATATAACGACTGGGCAATCTCATTACTCACCCTCACTTCAAGCGTCAGTAATGTCGCACCCGATTCCTTTAAAATATCCATGATCTGCCGCATCATCTTCTCGCCAAGCTTTTGCCCGCGAAGCTCAGGAACAACCGCCACATTCGTAATATGTGCCTCATCCATAATGAGCCACACACCACAGTAGCCAGCCACTTCCCCATCGACTTCAAGCAGCAAATACTTCGCAAACTGATTAATCGTCATTTCATTTTCAAACGCCTCACGACTCCATGGAGAGGAAAATGAAGCTTCCTCCACTTTTAACACCGCGTCAATATCAGCGGTCGTCATCCACCGAAACCCGACGTCAGCCATTATTCTTTTCCTGCTCTTTCAGCCAGTTCGCCTCAGCCTCAGCCATACGGATATAATTCGGCACAAACTCGTGCACGTCCTCATCAGCAAGCTCAGATGCATAAATCGCCATCTCAGCCATACGCGGCACTTCCTCCGATGCAGACACACGCTTCGCTCTGTCCCCTAAACGCGCCTGAATCTGCTCCCAGAATACATCCACATCTGCACCGCAGAATAACACAGCTTCTTCCCTATCCGCTAAAAGATCAAGCCATTCCTCCATCGACACATTCCGGTCCTCTTCAAGCTCCATCCACGTTTCATCAAACGTATAAAGCCCTGTATAAACACGTCCTCTTCGCGCATTCATAATCGGAGAAACAATGCCGTCAAACTGCTTACCCGGCCACGCCAGACTCAGCAGACTTGAAACGCCAACCAAAGGAATCTTCAAAGACCAGGCCAGTGTTTTAGCAAGCGTGACCCCAATTCTTACACCTGTATAAGATCCAGGACCTTTTGCCACAACAATGCGCTCAATCTGATCTGCAGAAAGATCCAATGTGGCCAGCAATGATTCTACAGCAGTCATCGCCTGAATCGAATGATTTCTTTTTATATTTAACGTCAGCTCTCCCATTACCTCGTCGTCTTTTACTACTGCAAGCGACAACGGCTGGTTTGACGTATCAATTGCCAGTACAATCATCGTAAAATCTCCTCACATAACGCCTCATACCGGCTGCCTCTTGGCACAAGCTCAAACCTTCTTGAGTCGTTCTCAACATAATAAATGGAAAGATCCAGACGCTCCTCAGGAAGCTGCTCCTGAATCAGGTGTGCCCACTCAACCACACACACACCATCTCCATTAAAATACTCATCAAAGCCAAGATCCTCAAACTCATCCTCAACACGGTACACATCCATATGATACAGAGGCAATCTGCCCTGATACTCCTTCATAATCGTAAACGTCGGGCTATTCACCGTGCGTGTAATCTCAAGCCCCTTTGCAAGGCCTTTCGTAAATGTCGTCTTACCAGCCCCAAGGTCACCCTCAAGCGTCAGCACATCCCCCTTTTGTAAAAGAGAGCCGAGCCTTTCTGCAAAAGCAGCCGTTTCCCCCGGGGAAGATGAATGCCATTCATGCTTATTCATTATAAAAGCCACCACCATTTCAATCAGTACATGTCTGATCATTTAAAAAAGACTCACCCGCATGGAGTCAGTCCGTTCATTTATCTTTATCTTCACTTAGTTTACACGAAATCCATCTGTCTTTAAACAAAAAAATAACCATGACCGCATGTCATGGAATAAATGGCGGTCCCGACCGGGATCGAACCGGCGATCTCCTGCGTGACAGGCAGGCATGTTAACCGCTACACCACGGGACCAAAGGTAATTGCGGGGGCAGGATTTGAACCTGCGACCTTCGGGTTATGAGCCCGACGAGCTACCGAGCTGCTCCACCCCGCGACGATAAAAAATGGTACAGCCTAGCGACGTCCTACTCTCACAGGGGGAAACCCCCAACTACCATCGGCGCTGAAGAGCTTAACTTCCGTGTTCGGCATGGGAACGGGTGTGACCTCTTCGCTGTCATCACTAGACTGATTTACTTGAAGACTCGCGCCTTCAAAACTGGATACAACATCAAACAACCGCAAGGTTCGAGAATCACCTAATTTGGTTAAGTCCTCGATCGATTAGTATTCGTCAGCTGCACATGTCGCCATGCTTCCACCTCGAACCTATCTACCTGATCATCTTTCAGGGATCTTACCACTTGCGTGTGGGAAATCTCATCTTGAGGGGGGCTTCATGCTTAGATGCTTTCAGCACTTATCCCG